>CBDTVA010000215.1:0-5400 GCA_965363935.1 uncultured Gammaproteobacteria bacterium
TATTCCTTTACTTCAAGGGATTATTCTTCAGAATTAGTCCAGATATTCCTGGTGACAAACCAGATAAGAAACGTGACACCAAAAGCACCCGCAATGATCAGAGTGTGCATTTCAAAAGAATTGAAAAAACCGAACCCAAGAGAGCCGAATGTCGCCAGAATTTCGGGTGAATCATTATTAATAATTCCCTCTATACCGGTAAAGAGCATAAACAAAGGCAACGGTATTAAAATAATGGCTATCTTTTCTAGAGTATGCCGAATGGACAGTTTTAACTTAGGAGCTAACTTAGGTGCTAAGTTAGGTGCTAACCTGACCCTAAAGCTGTGTGCGTGAATCATCATAATCTGGTCCCCCAAGAGTTATTTATATTTTGAAGCGAGTATAAAATATTTGAAATTGTTAGCTATACAGACTTATCCTAATAGTTTCAGTGTATACATTAACATAAGATTATTACATCATGATGACAAAGTTCACAATATTAATAAATAGTACTGAGCAATCTCTAACAAAACAATTAGCACAATTCATACCAGGATAGTGTGTTTTTTAAGTTGTTGAAACATAAGAAAATCAATTTTGACCGCATAAAAATGACAAACAAATAGGCACCAATTTAAAACAAAGAACCTGTACGTGGATTATTTTGGTGCAGGAAAGAAGCCTTAGTTAGCAGATTTTACTATAAGGGTTTCCCCAGGGTAGAATGGCCAAAATTTGCTGAGAATTTATAGTTGATATCACAAAACATGAACATTATCACAAAAACACAATGTTGGCTTGATAACATTATTATTGCGCACAATTTATGTCCCTTTGCTAAAAGAGAGCGGGACCGGGGAAGCATCCGTTATTGTGTCGATGAACATACTGAAATAGAGCAGGCTCTGGAAAATTTGCTGATGGAGTTTGAGCGGCTTGATCAGAAAGCGGATATTGAAACCACTCTGTTTATCCTTGCTCAAATCTGTCAGGACTTTAATGATTATCTGGGTTTCCTGGAAATGGCAAATCAATTGCTGATTGCTCAGGGTTATGAAGGGGAGTATCAATTGGCCAGTTTCCATCCAGACTACTGTTTTGCGGATAGTTTTGAAAATGATCCGGCTAACTACACGAATCGTTCTCCCTACCCGATGCTGCACATTATTCGGGAACAGAGTCTGGAAAGAGCACTGCAAAATTATCCCGATCCAGAGTTAATTCCTGAGCTTAATATAGAGTTTTGCCGTACTCAGGGGTTTGACAGGATGCAGCAGAAGTTAGCGGATTGCCTTGGTGAGAAAAATTTTTTTACGATTGAGAAGCAAAAACGTGACTGATCTCTTTCGCAGTTAATCCAGGGTAAAATAGTCTTCCCTGTACCGCCGGAGTACCGATTTTTTCCAGTAGCTGCAACTGTTCTTTTGTCTCCACACCCTCAGCTAAAACCTTCAGGTTAAGGTTTTGCGCGAGGTTAATAATAGTTTTAACAATAGCTTCATCAGCCTGGTTGCTGACAATATTTCGCACAAAAGAGATGTCTATTTTCAGTTTATCAACGGGTAGTGTTTTCAGATAACTTAGACTTGAATATCCGGTGCCAAAATCATCAATACTCAATGATAAGCCCAGATTTTTTAAGACCTGGAGTTGCTGGATTGCCTCATCTGTATTATGCATAATAATCCGTTCGGTCAACTCCAGTTCAAGTAACTCTGCCGGAAAGTGAGTGCGTGCCAGGATATCTTGAATGTTGTGCACAAAATCCTTTTGCTCAAACTGTTTTTTGGACACATTAACCGCAATTGGCACAGCCTGATATCCTTTGGCTATCCACTTTGCTCCCTGTTGACAGGCTGCCATTAAGACCCATTTTCCCAGTTTGACTATCAGATCGCTCTCTTCTGCAATGGCAATAAAAGAAGCGGGGTAGAGTAGGCCTTTTTCAGGGTGTTGCCATCTTACCAGTGCTTCCAGGCCAATTATCTCGCCATAACACAGCTGAGGCTGATAATGTAAAAGCAGCTGATTCTTATTGATGGCCTGGCGTAAAGAGTGTTCAATGATCAGGTTTGAAATCGCATGTTCCTCCATCAATGGGTTAAAAAATTTAAAGTTATTTTTACTTTCTGTTTTGACTTGATACATTGCAATATCGGCGTGCTTAAATAAAGTAGACATATTTTCGCCATCATCAGGATAAAGACTAATACCAATACTAAAGGTACTGTGAATATCATGGCCTGATATCTTATGCGATTTTTCCATGCTGCTTAAAATACTTTTAGCAATATGTGCCACATCTTTAGTATGATGAAAATTACGCAGCAAAACAATAAATTCATCACCACCCTGACGTGAGACAGAATCACTTTCGCGAATACACTTTTTAAGACGACTGGCAATGGATTTGAGTAGCAGGTCTCCAGATTCATGACCCAGGGTATCATTAATCACTTTAAAACGATCCAGATCTAAAAATAGAAGAGCAAAACGTTTACGCTCCCTCTTGCATTGTAGAATTTCCTGCTCAATCCGGCTATACATAAGATTACGATTGGGAAGCAATGTTAATGAGTCATAGTTAGCCAGGTGATGAGCCTTAAGTTCAGCTTCTCTGCGGATTTCAATTTCTTCTTCAAGGCTTTTGTTCTGCTCTTCGAGTTCAACTTCAGCTCGTTGTCTGCTCTCCTGAAGTAATAAAATCCACCAGGTAATCACACTAATAAGCACCCCGATAATCAGAAAGAATTGAATAAATGCCTCTTTCAGGTAGATGACAGCGTTTTCAGGTATGTTCTCAGTCTGTATGGAAAAGATCAGCCAGGCAATAATAGCAACGATAAAAAACAATAAAGAAGAAATACCGATAAAATCGAAAATTCTTAATGCTCCGGTGGAAGAAACTGTTTTACCTAACAATTGGCTGATATGATGCCCGATTTTCTGCCGAAGCTCCTGTTCACTTTTTACTTTACAGGCATCGTGACAAAGTGAATCCAGCGAACAGCACAAAGAGCAGATACTGACATTGTGGTGCGGACAATAAGCCATATCTTCCTTTTCATAGCTTTTTTCGCAGACCTCACAATGAACATGTGATTCATTAGTTTTATGCAATTCATTGGTGTATAAAGGCTGGCGAGCAATGTAATATCTTCCTCCGGTAAGAAAAGCGATAAGTGGCGAGAGCAGCAATGCCAGAAATAAGGCAATGAGTGAAGAATAGCTTTGTGCCATTTCACCCAAAAGCCCTATAAAAGAGAGTATAGCAACAATAGAGGCTATGCCCATACTGCCGACACCGACCGGGTTAATATTGTAAAGATGAGCACGTTTAAACTCGACAGCTTTAGGGCTGAGTCCAAAGGGTTTATTTATGATTAAATCAGCTACAATGGCACCGATCCAGGCGATAGCTACATTAGAGTAGAGTCCCAGGACTTTCTCCAGGACATTAAATACCCCCATTTCCATTAATAGTAAGGCGATAGAAATATTAAAAATCATCCAGACCACTCGCCCCGGGTGTGAATGTGTCACGCGTGAAAAGAAGTTAGACCAGGCCAGTGAGCCGGCATAGGCATTGGTCACATTGATTTTTATCTGCGATACAATGACAAATAATGTACTTGCCAGCAGAGCGATTTCAGGGTTATCAAAAATGTACTGATAACCAATATAATACATCTGCACCGGTGTTTTTGCTTCGCTGATTGACAGTCCGGTCAGCAATACGATAGCAGCAAGAAAAATACCGCCAATTTGTTTTAAAAAGCCCAGAATTATCCAGCCTGGGCCTGCTAATAGCAGGGATGACCACCAACGGATGCGATTATTTTTCTGCAGTGGCGGCATAAATCGTAAGTAATCAACCTGTTCACCAATTTGTGCTATCAACGACAAAGAAATGCCAACGGCAAAACCAAAATAGTAAAAACTAAATTCACTGTTTTCTGAAACGGTGCCGGAAAAATTCAAAAAAGCATTCACAGCTTCAGGCTCTTTGAGCAAAACGGCAATAAACGGCGCAATCATCATGATAATCCAGACGGGCTGTGTCCATAACTGCAGTTTGTTAATAAGCGTAATACCGTAAAATACCAGTGGAATGATGATCAGTGAACTGAGCAAATAGCCCCATGCCAGCGGTAAAGCAAAATAAAGCTCCAGACCCTGAGCCAGAATCGCTGCTTCCAGGGCAAAAAATATAAAGCTAAAAGAGGCGTAGATAAGCGAGGTAATCGTTGAGCCGACATAGCCAAAACCGGCACTTCGTGTGATCAGGTCGATGTCGATATTGTACCGGGCGGCATAATAACTGATCGGAATGGCGGTTAAAAAAATTATTACCGAGGCCGTTAAAATAGCCCAGAATGCCGTTGTAAATCCGAAAAGAATCGCTATTGATGCGCCAATAGCTTCCAGTGCCAGAAAAGAGATACTGCCCAATGCAGTATTAGCAATTAAAAACTCAGACCATTTGCGGAACGACCTGGGAGTATAGCGTAGTGAATAATCCTCTAATGTTTCATTTGCAACCCATTGATTGTATTGCCTGTGGGATTTTTTGATTTCTTTAATTCTTTGCTCCCTCCAGGTAATTAAAGATAATTTAAAATATGCTAATTATTATTAAAAATAGTTAATAATACAATTTAAGTCAATGCAGCCGCTTGAGTCTGATGCAGTGTTCACACTATGTGGTTAGGGCAGCCTTAACTATAAAGTGGGGCGAGTTTATGGTTATTCGAACTCGAGTAGCAGGTTAATAGTTTCCAATATCGGATCAGGGCTTAAATAATCTATGCTCACTGGCCAGAAGCCAGTACCGATTTTTATTATTAACGATGGATATGAATGGGCGTTTAGCTGCTGGCTCATGGCAAGTTGCCTGTCCAGTTCAAGCTGAGTTTGTTGCGCCTGGAATATTTCCTGAAATGACTGTTCGTCAAGACCGATTTGTGTTGCCAGTTGCACCAGTGTAGGGTCATCAGACGGATTTTTTGCTTGTTGATAATAGGCATTTTGAATGGCCTCAATCATTAATATTTCGTAGCTATGAGTATTATTCTGATCAAAGCGGCTGGCTGCAATAACGGCACGGCAGGCAGGGTAGGTCGAACGCCTGGGTTGACAATGCTGCCAGAAATTATAGTTAAAATGTATCCCGGGGACTTTCTGTTCAATACGCTGCCATGTTGCCTGTAATTGCTGCTGCATTGCAATGGGCATTGGCAAATCTGTATCAGCTGCAAGACCGCCTAATAGTGTTATAAATTCAATATCCTGGGGAAGTTGTTGCTGCAGCTGCTGCAATACCGGCTTAAAGGCATAGCACCAACTGCACATGGGGTCATGTATATAGTACAGGGTGTTGATAACTGTCGCTCAAGACTCAGTAACTAAGCACCG
>CBDTVA010000216.1:0-5398 GCA_965363935.1 uncultured Gammaproteobacteria bacterium
AAGCCTTTTATTGATCAGAATCAATATAGAAACACTACCTAAACCCGCAGCAGCAATTTTCAATGCAGTTTTACTGTAATTTTTGCACTTACTATCTATACTTAGTGATCAATGCGTATTTAATTCAGTTTATTATCTACACTTTATTAGGTAAGAAAAGTCATGAGCATAAGCAAAAAAATTCATATCCCCCTGATTTCAGTTCTTCTTCTGGGACTTATCATTATATTTTTTGTGTCTATGTAAAGGCATGAATGAAATTGAACAAGATGTATTTGCCCAGGAAGAAACCAAGTTGACTGATTTTTACGCACAAAAATTTCAGGCAAAATTGGATGTGGGGATATCCAATGCCATTAATATTGCACAGAACTTTTCTGTGATCTCATCATTAAAAGAAAATGATCGCCAGATAGCCATTAATGGCTTAAAAACCATCATCTATGATTTCAAAACCAATACCAAATTTAAAAATATCAAAATTCACACCCATGACAAAAAATATATTCAGTTTTGTACGGCTGTGGAAACCTGATAAATCTGGTGATGATCTCAGAGGCTTTAGAGAAACCATTGTCGAAGTGAAAAACACCCAAAAACCATTGGTCGCTATTGAAACAGGACGTGCCGGCCTGGTTTTAAGAGGACTTTCACCCATTATTGATCAGGGTCAATATCTGGGCAGCGTGGAGTTTATGCAGGGGCTTAATTCTATTATCAGAGATGGAAAAAAGAAAGACATTAATATCGTCATATTAATGAAAAAAGACTATATGAAAGTGGCTACGCTGCTAAAAAATAAACCTGAATTAAATAATGACTTTGTCCTGGCTTCAAAAGAGGCGGATCTTGATCAGACATTTTTTGCCGAATTGCAAGACCAGGATATTACCAGCACAGGGCAAACAGACAGCTATTTCTATACCAGTTCACCTATCACGGACTTTAAAGGGAATATCGCCAGCTTTAGAGAAATATTAGCTCAGGGATTACTCTTTTTTATCGAGCTGGCTGATAATGGTTACCATGGCAGAGTATACCGAGAGTCAGTATTCTCTGTACTTTTTTACCAGATTATTGCTAAGCCTCTGCAGTGGCATCTTTGATCTGCCATGAGAGACATAAAAAGCGACTACAATCATCCTATTTTCACCTGTAAAGAGTCTTAACAGCCCTGCACATTAATACTGGCACGAAAAGCAGATTTAAAACCCTGCAACTGTTTGAAAATAAAACTACTTATCAATTCTATGAGCATATTGTATGTGGAACAGGAAATTTCGTTTTGTTGCATTATTAACAGTGTTACTGTTAGTCGGTTTTTTATTTACCAGTTTTATCAGCTATTTTACTGCACATGAATCAATTACGACTCAAGTTGAAAAAACGACACTACCGTTGACCAGTGACAATATTTATTCTGAGATACAGCGAGATTTATTAAGACCCATATTCATTTCATCTATGATGGCACAAGATACTTTTGTTCGGGATTGGGTTATTAATGGAGAGCAAGATGAAGCAGCAATCATTCGATATTTAAAAGAGATTCAGATACAGTACGGAACCGTAACGAGCTTTTTTATTTCTGAAAAAACACGCAAATATTATCACTCCAGTGGTGTTCTAAAAGTTATCGATCAAACAGATAAACAAGATAGCTGGTATTTTCGTGTTCAGAACATGCGTCAGGACTATGAAGTAAATGTCGATACGGACACTGCTGATAAAACGTCATTAACGATATTTATTAATCATCGTGTTAATGACTATACGGGAAAATACATTGGTGTTATAGGTGTTGGTTTAGCTGTAAAAGCAGTTAAGACCGTAATTGAAAACTATAAAAACCGTTATGGTCGTAAAGTTTATTTTGTCAACAAAGAAGGAAACGTGGCACTTCATGGTATTTCTTATAAGAATTTGGGGAATATTCATCAAATGAAGGGACTATCAGTATATGCAACTAAAATTCTTACATCCCTGGGTAGCTCACTAGTTTATGAATATAATGGTAAAAAGATTTATCTCAATAGTCGATTTGTACCTGAATTTAATTGGTATCTAATTGTTGAACAGCAGGAAGAAGAAGGTGAAATACGAATTCAAAATACCTTGATGATAAACCTGGGAGTCGGGTTTGTAATTTCACTCGTAATTTTATTTTTAGTCAACCTTATTATAGGTGGATACCAGAGTAAGTTAGAGGCTATGGCAACTACTGATAAATTAACTGGTGCAGCCAACCGTCAGGTGTTTGATGTGCTCTTTTTACAGGCATACAATCAATCAAAACGCAATGAAAAACAATTATCTGCAATAATGTTTGATATAGACTATTTTAAAGAAGTTAATGACACTTATGGTCATCCCACGGGTGATGTAATACTTAAAACTTTAACTCAAATTATAAAAAATTGTATTCGAAATTCAGATATTCTATTTCGTTGGGGAGGTGAAGAATTTCTAATTATTCTGCCTGAGAGTGATATTAATAAAGCGGGCATACTTGCCGAAAAAATCCGGAAAGTAGTTGAAAATCAGAATATAATGTTTTCGGGAAAATCTTTATCAGTAACTATTAGCTTAGGTGTAGCAACTATGCTTGAAAATGACAGCTCAGACAATTTAATCTATCGCTCAGATAAGGCTCTTTATGCTGCCAAAGAGAAGGGTCGGAATCGAGTCGAGGTTTTTAATTAAAGTTCATAGGACATTCCTATAATTGTGCTTTATTTAATCCAGAAATATTAAAGCGATAAGTGGCATGATAAAGAAAGCTAATAATGTCTGGAAGGTAATAATTGAAGCCATAGTCTCGGTATCACCACCTAATTGCCGAGCAAGAATGTAAGCCGACGGAGCGGTTGGAGTCATAAAAGCGACAACAAGTACCCCGGCAGCAATACCTGTCAGACCTGTGCTGGAAATAAGCAGCGCAGCAGTCAGAGGTTTCAGAGCGAACTGAACCAGTGAAGATATTACAATAGGCTTGACGTGTCCACGAATCGCTTCTGGTTTCAAAGCTGCGCCTACTGCCAGAAGACCAAAAGGTAAGGCAGCTCGGCCAATAATTTCAAGAACATCCTCAGTTAAGCCTGGTAACCCAATGCCGCTTAGACTAAGAAACCAGCCTATACTACAAGCGATGATCAGAGGGTTGCCAGCTATTTCACGGATAAAAGGTAATATCCCTTTGAAAGTAGCTTTTCCCCATATTATGAATACTGAAATGCAGAGCAGATTAATCAGGACGATCATAAATCCAGCAGCAACAGAACTCAATGCCAGTCCTACGGAGCCAAACAATCCCTGGGCTACAGCCAGAGCGATATAGGTGTTATAACGCACGCCACCCTGGAATATTGATGTGAACGTCGCGCTATTTTCGGAGTTTATATTTTGCTGCAATACGATAAGTACTGCAGCAGATGTCAGCAATGTGCCGGTAACAATCACCAGCATAGAGGTCCAGGGTACACCAGCAAGTGTTTGATTACCAAGTGTGCGGATAAGCAGAGCCGGAAACAGTACAAAATAAGTCAGTTTTTCTATCCCTGACCAGATTTCTTCTGCTAGAAATCGGACGCGTTTTAAGCCATATCCAATCATTATAAGCGCCAATATTGGGATAAGAGCAGTTGTGAAAGCACTCAAAAAAATGTCTCCAAAATATTATTGCGCCAATGCCAGCCTGACAGATAAACTACATTTTATGCATTCATTCCAAAAGTGTGAAATTAATTGTAAACTTTTATAAAATACGGCTTTTATATTTTCTCCGCTGTCCTTTGACAACCAGCAAGCCCAGTACAAACACAATAATTGCCAGTCCGACAGGGAGCACATAGAGTTTGACAACATCCTCTTCCGGCGGCAATAAGAGCCAGTACCAGGTTGACAGCGTGTGCTTGGAGCCCGCTTCACCATTACTGCCATCCCAGTTAGCAAATGAAACCGGGATAAACTCTCCTTCATCGAAGGATATTTCACCATCCGTACCAGCACGCTTGCGTTTCATCATGATCTGCCAGCGACCTTCATACCATTTTCCCTGTGCCGTTACAGCTTTATAGTCTATCATGGGTTGCGGTTTATTATCGGGTCCGGTACCTTTCAGAACCATGGTTTGTGCTGGCTGTTTTGGTTCCATACTGCCCGCATTCCAGTACCATATGGACGTATTATGAGCGCTATCACCATGACGGTAGAGCGGTTTTTCCACCATGGGAGCAGAACTGTAGGCTCCTTCTCTGGGGAATTGAACCGCCACTGCATCAGAGTAAAGCGTTAGTTCTTCATCCTGAATACTCATGGAATATTCATGTCCGGGTAAGCTTTCAGTGCGGTCATTGACTGCCATTAAAAAGGCAATTTCATCCTCATTGTAAAGCACTCTGACACTGATCAGATCATTAAGCGGTTTAAACAGGCGTTGTTCTTTAATAATATTGGGCACCAGACGCATGGCAGTCACCGGCGCACTATTCCAGGCCTCATCTTCAAATGCGTCGGGCAGCTTGCCGGCAAGTTTTGCACCCTGAATAACACCTTTGCCCGGTGCCGTGTTTTGAGTACGCAAGGAATACACATAATTGGCAATATGCCAGCGATCTTCCAGGCTGATGGGATCCTCATTACCCTCTCCTTCGGCGCGATGCGCCGGCATGGGTGTACCGGGGATACCAATAGACAGGCGGGTATAAATATTTTTGACAATTTGCTCACGTGCCTTTTCTGGATCTTTTTCAATGCTACTATTAGTGACACGCCAGACCCACGGTTTATGCAAATCCCTCGGCCAGATTCGATATCCCCAGTCATCTGCAAGACGTTTCCCGGAACGGATATTACCACGGCCATCAACACCGTGACATTCCTGACAGGGTTCGAAAGCGGCCTTGCCTTTTAGCACAGAGTCCTGTGTGTAAGCAATCTGACCCTGCAGTGGTTCTACCTCTGACACGGTTTTGAAATCATCTTTTATATAATGACCATCTTCATCAAAGTCATCATCTTCCGCATCCTCCGGTGACCAGGTTGCCGAGATATCAAAACGTTTAAGAACCGGGATTAAAGAATTGATCTGTTCATCGCTCATCAATTTACTCCAGCCGGGCATCCCGGTAGCCGTCAAACCAAACTTAATGGTGTTAAACAAATCTTCATCACGGACCGGCATAGTGCCTGGAGATGTCTTGTATTTAAACAGGCCCAGAGTAAAATCACGCGGTCTGGGATACAATGTGTCGGCAGCAACACCATCACCGGCACCTTCGTCACCATGACACACAGAGCAACGCAGATCATAGAGCTCTTTGCCCTTCATCTTTGCCCGTTTGCTTTCCAGCTCAGTCTTCATACCAGTGGCGAATTTTGACGTTTCCTGATCCCAGAT
>CBDTVA010000217.1:0-5395 GCA_965363935.1 uncultured Gammaproteobacteria bacterium
TGCAATGTAGTTTTTAACTACATCCTGAAACTCTTCAGCAATCCGGTCCCCTTTAAGGGTAACCGTTTTCAGGCCGTCTTCATAAACCGGGGCAACCGGTTTTTCACCATTACCGGGCAGGCTTATGCCAATATTGGCGTGTTTGCTTTCTCCCGGACCATTAACCACACAACCCATAACAGCCACACTCAGCTTTTCCACTCCAGGGTACTGAGTACGCCAGGCAGGCATGGATTGTTTCAAAAAGGCCTGGATGTCTTTGGCCAGGTGCTGAAAGGTATCAGAGCTGGTTCTGCCACAGCCGGGGCAGGCAATGACTGTCGGGGTAAAAGCACGCAATTCCAGTGACTGTAATATTTCCTGAGCAACCTGCACTTCTTTTTCTCTGGGCTCGCCGGGTTCCGGGGTAAGTGAAATACGAATGGTATCACCAATGCCCTGCTGTAATAAAATCGCCAGTGCTGCAGTTGAAGCAACAATACCCTTACTGCCCATGCCGGCTTCAGTCAGCCCCAGATGCAGGGGGTAATCACAGCGCTGGCTGAGATCCTGATAGACTTTGACCAGATCCTGAACGCCGGACATTTTACAGGATAAAATGATTTTATCCTGTGTCAGGCCTTGCTGCTCGGCGGCACGGGCTGAATCCAGAGCTGAGGTGATCAGGGCATCATGCATAACCTCTGTGGCATCTCTGGGTTCAGTCAGATGATTGTTGTCATCCATCATACGGGCCATCAGTTCCTGATCCAGGCTGCCCCAGTTGACACCGATACGAACCGCTTTATCATTTTCACAGGCGATATCAATCAGCTGGGAAAATTTGTCATCACGGGAATTACCCCGGCCGATATTGCCCGGATTAATACGGTATTTTGCCAAAGCTCTGGCACAGTCAGGATATTTGCTTAACAGCTTGTGGCCATTAAAATGAAAATCACCGACCAGAGGTACGTCCAGATTCATTTTCTGCAGCTGGGCATGTATTTCAGGGACGGCCCGGGCTGCTGCTTCGGTGTTGACTGTAATACGCACCAGTTCAGAACCGGCTTTTGATAACTCAGCACATTGTTTCACCGTTGCCATGACATCGGCGGTATCGGTATTGGTCATTGACTGCACAACAACCGGGTTATTGCCACCGATAAGAACATTGCCAACTTTCACCTGGGTAGTCTGTTTTCTCATACTGCTCTGCGTTAAATATATTTATTTAGGTTAAAACATTGCTCATTAAATGCTAACTGGCGGCTTTTTCCTTAGCACTGGACGCTTTCTTTTTGCTGACCGCTTTTTTCTTTACGGTTTTTTTCTTTGCTGCTTTTTTCTTTGCTTTGGGCAATTCGATGTCCCATTGACCAGCATGATAATGTCCAATCCAGCCTGTTGCTTTGCCATCCTTGTCTTCGGACATAATGTATTGTGCCTTGTTTTTCCGGCTAAAGCGGATCATGACCGGGTTACCCTTGTTATCTTCTACAGATGCATCGCAAAGATACAGAAACTTGGGGTCCAGCTCAGCTTTATGCGCCAATAGCTCTCGGATCAGCGGTGCACGGGTTTCTCTGGAACGGGGAAAGGCACTGGAGGCCATAAAGAGTCCTGCCGCCCCGTCGCGCAGGACAAAATAGCCGTCAGACTTTTCACAGGGTAGTTCGGGCATATGCACAGGATCCGCTTTGGGTGGCGCTGCTTCGCCGTTTCTGAGCAGTTTGCGGGTGTTTTTACAGTCCGCATTGGTACAGCCAAAATATTTGCCGAAGCGGCCCGACTTGAGCTGCATGTCGCTACCGCACTTGTCACACTCGATAATCGGGCCATCATAACCTTTGATACGATACTGACCCTGTTCAACAATAAAGCCGTCACAGTCGGGATTATCACCGCAAATATGCAATTTACGCTGTTCATCGATCAAATAACTGTCCATTGACGTAGCACATTTTGGGCAGCGCTTGCGCTCGATTAATGCCCTGGCTTCACCTTCTTCATCCTGTTCCGCGTCCACCGCTTCGTCGCCGGATATCAGATTCAGGGTACCCTTGCAACGCTCTTTAGGCGGCAGGCTATAACCGGAACAACCCAGGAAAACACCGGTGGAACCGGTACGAATCATCATATGACGGCCGCATTCAGGGCAGGGGATATCCGTCGGAGTGGGGTTATTGGCGCGCATACCCTCTTTGTCTTCACTATCCGCCTTTTCCAGTTGAGCCTTAAACTCCTGATAGAAGGCGTCCAGAATATCTTTCCAGTATTTGTCTCCGGTGGCGATCTTATCCAGTTTTTCTTCCATATCCGAAGTGAAAGAATAGGTCATTAGTTCATGAAAACTTTCACACAGACGTTCTGTGACTATCGCGCCGATTTTTTCCGCATAAAAGCGCTTGTTCTGAGTGGTGACATAGCCTCTATCCTGGATGGTGGAAATAATGCTGGCATAGGTAGACGGACGGCCAATACCTCTTTTTTCCAGCTCCCTGACCAGGCTGGCTTCAGAAAAGCGTGGCGGCGGCTTGGTGAAATGCTGGGTTGGCTGCAATTCCTGTAATTTGAAGCTTTCACCCTCTTTTACCGCCGGTAAAATTACTTCTTCAGCGGACTTGGCTATGGCCTTCATCACGCGTGTCCAGCCGTCAAATAATACGCTGCGGCCTTTTAGTTTCAGTTCATAATCTGCAGCACTGATGGTCAGTGTGGTGTTTTCATATTTTGCCGGTGTCATTTGACAGGCAAGAAATTGCCTCCAGATAAGCTCATAGAGCCTCTGGGCGTCTCTATCAACGCTACTGATGTCAGTAGCTAAGATGCTGACATCGGAAGGGCGTATGGCTTCGTGAGCTTCCTGAGCACCGCCCTTGCTGGTGTAGACATTGGGTTTTTCCGGTAAATACTTGCTGCCATAGTTGGCCTGGATATATTCACGGCCACTGGCCAGCGCTTCAGCGCTTAAATTGGTTGAGTCGGTACGCATATAGCTGATATAGCCGGCTTCATAAAGACGTTGTGCCAGCATCATGGTTTTTTTTACGCCAAAACCCATGCGCGTACTGGCTGCCTGTTGCAGGGTTGAGGTAATAAACGGTGCTTTGGGCTTACTGCTGGTTGGACGGGTTTCCCGCCGGGTTAGCTGATAGTCTGCTTTTTCCAGAACGGCCAGAGCCGCATCGGTTTCTTTTTGACTGGTGGGGCGAAATTCTTTACCCTGATATTTCGCCACCTGGGCGTGTATTTCATCCTGACTCTGAGTCAGCAGATCGGCATACACTTCCCAGTACTCTTCCGGGTTAAAGGCATGAATTTCCCGTTCACGTTCAACCACCAGTTTCACTGCAACCGATTGAACCCGGCCAGCAGAAAGCCCGCGGGCAACTTTCTTCCATAACAGGGGGGAAACCATATAGCCTACAACCCGATCCAGAAAACGGCGGGTCTGCTGGGCGTTAACGTGATCCATATTCAGTTCGCCCGGCTCGGCAAAGGCTTCCTGGATGGCTTTTTCAGTTATTTCATTAAACACAACCCGCTTGAACGCTGTGTTGTGCTGGTCGCTCTGTTTGCCCAATGACTCGCCCAGTGTTTCTTTCAGGTGCCAGGCAATGGCTTCTCCCTCGCGGTCCAAATCGGTCGCGAGATAGATGGTGTCTGAATTTTTGGCCAGCTTCTTTAATTCGCTAATGACTTTTTCTTTCCCCGGCATGGTTTCGTAATAGGGATTCCAGCCATTTTCCGGATCAATGCCCATGCGTTCAATCAAAGCGGCCTGGGATCGCTCTTTTTTGCGTTTTTCCCGTTCTTCGGGGGGTAACTTTCGTGATTGTGCAGCTAACTGCGCCCTTTCTTTGGGGCTCATGGGCGCTTTTTTACTGCTGCCGCTGGTCGGCAGGTCACGGATATGACCCACGCTGGATTTTACGATAAAATCCTTGCCCAGATATTTATTGATTGTTTTGGCCTTGGCAGGCGACTCCACAATAACCAGTGATTTAGCCATAATTTTTTAAATTTTCTATGTTTATGTTTGATCAGTTATATGCCAGTACTTTATTTCTGTGTACCTAACCCTTATTAGAGATAATGGCTAGATACCTTATTTGTCAAGGTTTCCGGGCAAATTTTATCAGCATTCAGGACCTTATATGCATCATTCATTTTGGCATCAACGTTGGCAGGAACAACAAATTGGTTTTCACCTTGACGGGATTAATCCTTATTTATCAAAGTATTGGCCAAGACTTGAACTGCCCGAGCAAAGTCGTGTGTTCGTGCCATTGTGTGGTAAAAGTCACGACCTGCGTTATTTCCATCAACAGGGCCACCGAGTTATAGGCAATGAATTAAGTAGCCTTGCGGTGCAAGATTTTTATACAGAACAGCAGCTAAATGCAAGCAAATCTGTTATATCTGCTGAAGATTCTTCTCTGGGGCAACCACAGATGATGCTCTGGAACAGCCCCGAAGTGGATATTTTGTGTGGTGATTTTTTTGCCCTGAAGAAAGAGCAACTGTCTGATATTAAAGCTGTTTATGACAGGGCAGCTTTGGTTGCCCTGCCCCTGGAAATGCGCGTTCAATATGTGCAAAAATTAATGCAATTGTTGCCGAAAAAAATATCCATGTTGTTGCTAACGCTGGAATATGATGAAAATGAAAAACAGGGTCCGCCATTTTCAGTGCCTGAAGAAGAAGTTTATGCTCATTACAGCAGTCATTTTGACATAGAATTATTAGAAAGCGCTGATATTGCATCAGCAAAACGCAGTACGCGCTCACAAAATATGACGTATTTTCTTGAGAAGGCCTTCTTGCTAACAAGGAGCTGCTGACTAAGAGCTAATCACTGGGATAATGACTTTTCCCTAAAGGATAAATACTTTTACGAAATCAAGATTTCTAAAGTACTAACCACTGCTCAAGTTTTTTTATAGAAGACAACTTAAACAGCTGGCTGCCATCATTGAGTTCCTGCTCAATATCCAGATAGCGGTCCAGTTTGATGGCCTGATGCTGATTTGCATTAATAATGGGCCAGGGTGGATATTGGCTCGCTTCAATGTGCCTGAACATATGGGAGCGGTCGGAATAAAATTTTTCCAGATAGGATTGTGCCGGAATTTTTCTGATATAGACCATCAGCTCTTTGGGTAAATCATCCGGGTTGATAAAAGTGTATTGTATATAATTTTGTACGGGTGTCACAAAAGGCAGACGGGTATCAAAATCAAAAATCAGCAGTTGATGATTGATATCGGCCAGCAGGACCACATGATAATCCCAGACAGCTACTTTATGCGGCGGGGCGGCCTGCTGGTTAAGTAATAGTACTTTTCGCAGCGGGTTAGTTAGAAACAAAACCCGTATTTTTTCATAGGACAGACTCTCGGTGGTCAGTTTT
>CBDTVA010000218.1:0-5380 GCA_965363935.1 uncultured Gammaproteobacteria bacterium
GGCCTTTACGCCTGTTTTGCTGAATCTGGTGCTGATTTCGGCAACCTACTGGATTGTCCCAATGATGGAGGAACCGGTGATGGGACTGGCCATTGGTGTCTTTCTGGCCGGATTGCTGCAGCTTTTATTTCAATTACCCTTTCTTGCCCGCCTGGGTTTTTTGACCCTGCCGCGCTGGAATCCTCGCCACTCAGGCGTGAAACAGATCCTGAAATTAATGCTGCCGGCAATTTTTGGTGCTTCTGTGGCACAAATTAATTTATTACTGGACACCATCATTGCTTCATTACTGGTGACGGGCAGTATTTCCTGGCTGTATTATTCGGATCGATTAATGGAGTTTCCGCTGGGCATTCTGGGTGTGGCTCTGGCTACAGTGATTTTGCCCAGCTTGTCAAAACAGCATGCGATGCAATCCAGAGAAGCGTTTTCAAACACCCTGGATAAGGCCATCCGCTGGGTGATATATTTGGCTATTCCCTCAGCGGTAGGCTTGTTTATGCTGGCGGCCCCCATTATCACAACCCTGTTTGGTAGTGAAAAATTTCTTCAATCCGATATTGAAATGTCGGCCATGAGTCTGATGGCCTATAGTTTTGGCTTACTGGGTTTTGTGCTGGTCAAAGTCCTGCTGCCGGGTTTTTTTTCACGTCAGGATACTAAAACACCGGTCAGAATCGGTGTCATTGCTCTGCTGGTCAATATGGTGTTCAATATTGTGATTGTACTGCCCTGGTACTGGCTGGACTATCCAGGGGCTCATGCAGGGCTGGCCATTGCCACGTCCATATCAGCCTTCACCAATGCCTTCCTACTCTACCGCTGGTTGCGTAAACATGATGTTTACCGGCCCGCAGGTGGCTGGAGCAGGGTTTGGCTTCAGGCGATTGTTGCCAATGGCACCATGCTGGCTGTTTTATGGCTTGGACGACACGATTTGCAACAATGGCTGCACTGGACAAGCAGCGAACGAGTGATGCAGCTCATGCTAATTATCGTAGCAGCAATGGCAGTGTATTTTAGCTGCCTGTTTGCTCTGGGTGTGCGAAAGGGCAATTTTTTCCCGAAGCCATAAAAATATCTACTCTAAACACTGACATTGTTGTAAAATCACTGGTTGTATTGAATTTTATCTAGGCTTTTCACAAAATACGGCTGGGAAATGGAAATAATCCGTGGTTTGCACAATCTAACTCGACTAAAAGACGGTTGTGTTGCGACAATCGGCAATTTTGACGGGGTTCATAGCGGACATCAGCACATATTGGTGCAGCTCAATGAAAAAGCTCGTGCCTGCAATTTACCTTCTGTGGTGATTACATTTGAACCGCAGCCACAGGAATTTTTTGCCCCACAGAGCTCACCTGCCCGGCTGACACGTTTTAGGGACAAAGCTGAAGTTATTGCTGATTGTGGTATTGATAAGCTACTGGTGATACATTTTAACGCTGCTTTTTGCCAACTCAGTGCGGATGAATTTGTACAGCAGATTCTGGTGGATAAACTGGCTGTCAAATATCTGCAGGTGGGTGATGATTTTCAGTTTGGCAAAGGGCGCAGTGGCAACTTCGCCTCTCTGGTTGCCAGCGGCAGGCAATTTGATTTTGCGGTTGACAATACGCCAACCTATGAACTGCACAATGCACGGGTTAGCAGCACCCGTATCAGACAGGCACTGGAAGCCGGAAATATGGAACTCACCTGCACATTGCTAAAACGCCCTTACTGGATGTCAGGTCATATCCAGCACGGTGACAAACGCGGGCGTACCATTGGTTTTCCAACGGCCAATGTACCGCTGCACCGTGCAACACCGGCTGTGTCAGGGGTGTTTGCTGTACGTCTCTGGGGCAGTGAGCTGGGTGTCTGTAAAACCATCATCAAACGAGAGGATGAGGATCAAAAGACACAACGTCAGGGCATCAATGGTATTGCCAATATTGGTTATCGGCCGACCGTCGATGGCAAAAAGGGCTTACTGGAAGTACACCTGCTTGATTTTGAAGGTGATTTATACGGTAAACTGGTGCATGTGGATTTTCTCCATAAAATCCGTGATGAAATAAAATTTGCTTCTTTTGAAATCTTGAAAGAACAGATTTTAAAAGATGTCGTGGTGGCTAAAAATTACTTTGCTGCCCATTAAACTATTGAACAGAACACTGAGGCATCGGTGTTCTAAAGGCTTTTCAGGAAAGTGAGAAATCAGTGAGTAAGCAGAATATCTATAAAGATACCTTGAATTTACCGCAAACCAAGTTCCCCATGAAAGCTAATCTGGCTCAACGTGAACCGGATATGCTGGCGCAATGGGAAAAAAGCGGCATTTACAAAAAATTGCGTGCAAAGGCTGCCGGTCGTCCCAAATTTATTCTTCACGATGGTCCGCCCTATGCTAATGGTGATATTCATATTGGCCATGCAGTTAACAAGATCCTGAAAGACATTATTATAAAATCCCAGACTCTGGGTGGCTATGACGCGCCCTATATTCCGGGCTGGGACTGTCATGGACTGCCTATTGAACTGAATGTGGAGAAAAAACTTGGCAAGGCAGGCGTTAAGGTAGATGAAAAAACCTTCCGTAATGCCTGCCGTGACTATGCTAAAAAACAGGTGGCAGGTCAAAAAGAAGACTTTAAACGGCTGGGTGTGATGGGGGATTGGGAAAATCCCTATCTGACTATGGACTTTGACTTTGAAGCCAATATTATCCGTACCCTGGGCAAAATCATTGCCAGGGGCCATCTGCATAAAGGCTCCAAGCCTGTACACTGGTGCACCGATTGTGGTTCCGCACTGGCTGAAGCAGAAGTTGAATATGAAGACAAGAAGTCGCCAGCGATTGATGTGCGCTTTAGAGTGCTGAACAAAGCAGCCGTATTGGAAAAATTTGGTGTCGAGCTGGATAGCAGTCCTGAGTTGGATATCAGTGCGGTGATCTGGACCACAACACCCTGGACATTGCCTGCCAACCAGGCAGTCGCATTGCATGCCGATTTTGATTATGTTCTGGTCAGGGCTGACGCTGAACTGCTGATACTGGCAGAGGATCTCTATAAAGATGCTCTGCAGCGTTATGGAATTGACTCTGCACAGGCACAGGTGCTGGGCCGCTGCAAAGGGCTACAACTGGAACATCAACTCTTACAGCATCCATTTTATGAACGTCAGGTGCCGGTCATACTGGGTGATCATGTGACGGCGGAATCTGGTACGGGTGCGGTACATACTGCGCCCGGACATGGTCAGGAAGACTATGTGGTGGGTATGAAATATGATCTGGAAGTGGATAACCCGGTGGCAGCCAATGGCTGTTTTGTCAGTGGTACGCCGTTATTTGCAGGCCAGCACGTGTTTAAAGCCAATCCACTGGTTGTGGATGTCCTGAAAGAGAAAGGCACCCTGCTGCACCATGAAGAAATGCTGCACAGTTATCCGCATTGCTGGCGCCATAAGACACCCATCATTTTCCGCGCCACACCACAATGGTTTATCGGTATGGATCAAAATGGTCTGCGTGATCTGGCCATAGCTGCGGCAAACAAAACCGTCTGGCTGCCGGACTGGGGGCAGGCTCGCATTGTGGGTATGCTGGAAAATCGTCCTGACTGGTGTATTTCCCGTCAGCGCACCTGGGGTGTGCCCATGACCTTATTTGTGCACAATGAAACTCAGGAACTGCATCCGGATACTGCAAGCCTGATTGAAACCGTAGCCCTGCGAGTGGCTGAGAAGGGCATTGATGACTGGTTTGAACTGGATGCCGCTGAGTTATTGGGTGATGAGGCTAAAGACTATAGCAAAGTGCTTGATACCCTGGATGTCTGGTTTGATTCCGGTGTCTCCCATGCCTGTGTGATCAATGAACGTGCAGAACTGCAATTTCCGGCCGATCTCTACCTGGAAGGCTCCGATCAGCATCGTGGCTGGTTCCAGTCCTCGCTGCTCAGCTCTGTGGCAGTCAATGAAGTTGCGCCTTATAAAGAAGTTTTGACCCATGGTTTTGTGGTCGATGCCCAGGGCAAAAAAATGTCCAAATCCAGAGGCAATGTGATCGCTCCGCAAAAAATCATGAAAACTCTGGGCGCTGATATACTCAGGCTGTGGGTTTCTTCAACTGATTATACCGGTGAAGTCACGGTTTCTGATGAAATTTTAAAACGTACTGCCGATGCCTACCGCCGTATCCGCAATACGGCCCGCTTTATGCTGGCCAATCTGGATGGTTTTGCACCGCAACAGAATAGCCTGCCCGTTGAGCAGTTGTTGCCGCTGGATCGCTGGATTGTGGTCAAGGCAGAATTTCTGCAACAGGAAATCCTGGCGGCTTATGAGCAATACGACTTCCATCTGGTGTATCAGAAAGTACATAATTTCTGTGCCATGGATCTGGGGGCATTTTACCTGGATGTTATCAAGGATCGTCAATACACTACCCAGACGGACAGTGTCGCCAGACGCTCGGCACAAACGGCGTTATATCATATAGTGCATGCCATGACTCGCTGGATTGCACCCATTTTGAGCTTTACTGCTGAAGAACTCTGGAGCTTTATTCCCGGACCACACAGTGAATCCATTTTCTTTGAAACCTGGTACCCCTTCCCGGCAGAAATCACAGACGAAATGGACGATGATTACTGGCAGCAGGTATTAAAGGTGCGCGTTGCCTGCAGTAAGGAAATGGAAAAGCTGCGCGTTGAAAAAATTATCGGCTCCTCTCTGGATGCCGAAATTGACCTGTACTGTGATGATGAACTACTGCAGACTCTGGGCAAACTGGGTGATGAATTACGCTTTGTGCTGATCACATCCTATGTCCGTTTACATAAACTGGCAGACAAACCGTCCGATGCGGTCGAAGCGGATGAAGTATCTGCTCTGGCATTAAAAGTGCGAGCCTCTGAGCATACGAAATGCGCCCGTTGCTGGCATCATCGTGAAGATGTGGGCAGTCATAGCGAACACCCTGAACTGTGCGGGCGCTGTGTTGATAATGTGGCGGGTGATGGTGAAGTTCGCAACTATGCTTAATAGCAAAATATGCTCTTGTAAAAAATGGCCTGGAGAAACAACCGGACTTAGCAAGCAGTTCCCCGGCTCTGAATCCAGCTTAAGTACAGTGGCTGCATTATGTTGAAATGGTTATGGCTGACGTTACTGGTCATAGTACTGGACCTGGGCAGCAAAGCGCTTATCAGCCATTATTTCAGCCTCTATGAAACTCTGGCAGTGATACCCGGCTGGTTTAATTTGACCCTGGCGCACAATAGCGGCGCGGCTTTTAGTTTTCTGGCCAATGAATCGGGCTGGCAACGATGGTTTTTTGCCAGTATTGCCCTGCTGGTCAGCATCATTATATTTTTCTGGATAAAAC
>CBDTVA010000219.1:0-5362 GCA_965363935.1 uncultured Gammaproteobacteria bacterium
ATCTGACTCAAAACAGCTTTCCCTCGCTACGACTTCTATTCTCGGACAGGCTCCTGGCAGCATTGATTGGGATTTACGAATTAGAGAAATAGTGTTGTGTTTATTAAACAATTTGTTCATTCACTGTGGTACAGACTTAAACCAGGAAAAAACCTGTTTATTCTCTTTGCCATACTTAGCCTGATGGGTGTTTTACTGTCAATCTGGTCAGAACTGCAATGGCTATGGCCTGTCATGATGCTGTGTAGCGCTGTTATTGTACTGTGGGATTTGCTGCGTCTGTATGGACTAAAAACGTTCTGCTTTGAAAGAGAAGCGCCTGGTAAGATGTCCGTTGGACTCTGGCATAGTATAAAGCTGACGCTACACTATGAGGCGGGACGATCTTCTGCACAACTTCTGCGGGTTAAAGTATTTGATTTATATCCGGTAAATTGTGAATTGGGCGACTTGCCGCAACAGTTGATCATTAAATCCGGTCAATGGGTCACATTGGAATATAAGCTTAAGCCACTGAAAAGAGGTAATGAAAAATTTTTAGGGGTGCAATGTCTGATTGATTCACCGTGGCGTTTCTGGCAACGAAATATGCATACGGATACATTGTCCAGTGTCATGGTGTATCCAAATTTTGCCGCCATTAGTCAGTATGCATTGCTGGCAACAGAAAATCATCTTAGCCAGTTAGGGATCAGGAAAATACGTCGTCGTGGAGAAGGCATGGATTTTAACCAACTCCGGGAATACCGTGAAGGTGATGCTTTGCGACAGATTGACTGGAAAGCAACTGCTCGCCTGAGAAAACTTATTTCCAGGGAATACCAGGATGAAAAAGATCAGGAAATCCTGTTTTTGCTCGATTGTGGACGCAGAATGTTATCACATGATGATGAATTGTCACATTTTGATCATACTCTGAATGCTATGTTATTGCTTTCCTATGTGGCTTTGCATCAGGGTGATGCCATTGGTTTTAGTACCTTTGCTACCGGTGATGACGATGACACTGACAGTGTTCGAGCTCAGCGCTGGTTTCCGGCGAAAAAGGGTATGGCAACCATTCAGTCATTGCTCAATAGTGTTTATGATTTACATGCTCGTGCTATAACACCTGATTATACTCAGGCGGTCACGCAATTTTTACTCAGGCAAAAAAAACGCGCCCTGGTTATTGTGTTAACCAATTTACGTGATGAAGACAGTCATGATCTGCTAAATGCCCTGCAATTACTCAAGCGCAAGCATCTGGTGGTTTTAGCCAGCTTAAAAGAGCAGGTACTGGAGAGCGTAATGGAAAAAAAGGTGGAAAACTTTTCGGATGCATTGCTGTTATCTGCCACGTGTGACTATCAGAGCCAGCGCAAGAAAATGTTTGAAAATTTATATGCACGGGGTGTTAATTATCTGGATGTCACACCTGATAAACTGGCGGTGCGCCTGGTGAACCGTTATCTGGATATTAAAAGCAGTGGTTTGTTATAATCCTGGCAAACTCAATCCTGACCCGGACGAGCTGGATAAGTCTCTTATACAATAATATTTATTTCTTTGTATAAATGTATTAAATATTATTGGTAAGAGACTAATCACTAGGATAATGACTTTGCCCTAAAGGATAAATACTTTTACGAAATCAAGATTTCTAAAGTATTAAACGGAAATAACCGCTAGGATAAAGACTTTTACGAAAACAAGTTTTCTAAAGTCTTAAATTTCCTAAAGTCCTAAAAAGGTATAGGAGATAGTTTTTTGAAAATTTCAATTATTGCTGCAATGGCGGAAAACCGGGTTATTGGTATTAATAATCAACTGCCCTGGAAGCTACCGGCAGATTTGGCCTGGTTTAAAAAAAACACTCTGAACAAACCGGTTGTTATGGGACGTAAAACATGGGAGTCTTTACCGTTCAGGCCTTTACCCGGGCGGGATAATATCATTATCACACGAAATAATCTCTATCAGGCGCGCAATAAAAAAAATGAAATCATTGATAATGCTATTGTCTGTTGTTCGGTTGAAGAAGCTATTCATTTTGCAATGGAGCAGAGTTATGAAGAGCTGATGTTTATCGGTGGAGCGACACTGTATGAGCAGGTTCTTGAACAGGCGGATTGCCTGTATTTGACATTGGTAAAAGGCCAATTTGAGGCGGATGCCTGGTTTCCTGAGATTGATTTTTCACAATGGCGTGAAACCTATCGTCAGGATAATAAACCTGACGACTATAATCCGCATCACTATAGATTTAGTATTTATCAACGCCAGTAGAATCTTTTTCTGGCTTTATCAACTGATTTATTTAGTCTCTTATCCAGCTTGTCTGGGTTAGGTTCAAGGCTGTATATCTTTGCTTGCAGCCGTAATGGCATCCTCAATTATGGAATATGATTGAACTGCTGAGCCAATACCCTGGCGAAAGCAGTCACTGAGGGTTTCCAGAGTTAATTCAATGATGCGATTATTTTGAGTTAAACAATTAAACTGACTGTGATCTTCTTTTATCCAGGTGATTTTGGCTCTGGTGAAATGGGATTTAAAACGAAACTCCAGCCAGGCATCCACCTGCAGACTTTTGACTGCATCGGTATATTGATCAGCTATCAGCCCCATATCTTGACATTTATTGACTAGTCGAATTAACTCAAAATCTGTTTTGGATAGTTTTTCATGTGCATCTTTTTCATGCCTGTTTTTTTTTACTCTGTGTGGGTTAGTTGGATCAGGCTCTGAAGTATCGAAAACAGAGGTGGCAGGATTGTTTTCCCCTATCGGATGATTTGTGGGTTTTGTTTTTTGCGTGATATTTTCTGTAAAGGCTTCTTCAAAAGAAGCCACTATGATTGGCGAGGGTTTTGGAACATTTGTCTGGTAAATTGACTCAACTTCATCAGCCATTGAATCTGCTTGTAAATCCTTTTTAATAGCAGGCGTGCCATTATATTTTTCATTGCCGCCTGACTTATGTTGATTCTGCTCAGGGGCTTTTATTTGTTGCACAGGACCCGTTTTGCCTAAGGCAACAAGGTGATGCTTTTTCAGGTGTTGTATCAGTTTTGTTTTAACAGTATACGGATAATTGACCCTGATTAAGCCATCTTCAAGTTCATGACTAATAATGGGAATTAATTTGGCCAAACGTTTTTTTTCAGCCAGAGTCTGTGCGGGTTTAATACTCAGGAGTAAAGAATTTATAAATGCTGTTGCTCTATCCCAGTCACCATCATCGCAATTATCATCAAAATAGATGTTGAGCATAACGTTTTTCCAGACTTTATTGAGGATTAGCGCGATGCCGTCATCGGGAAGCTTTTTGTCTTTGATAGTATGTTTAAGTATGGCATCAATTTTTGTTTCAATGGTTGCTCTTGAAGAAAGACTATTGGTATTGGCCTGTTGCTTTCTATATTCTATAAATCGTTTTAGATCCGCATGGATTTCGGTAAAAACAATTTTGTTGACTTTGTTTTTATGAGTGAGCTGAGTTGCGACGTTCTCCAGCTTTAAATAAAGCGGATTATTGGTCCTGGAATTTTCATCTGTAATACCCAGAGAAGCATCCGCGAAATCATTCAAAAACAGACGGGCTGGATGTTGCTCATCGTCAATAAAGCTCTCATCGACCAGAGACAAATGAATAATAGGGAGCATCAGGTTTCTGAACAGGTATTTAGCTGTTAAGGATAATTTTTTATTCTCTGAAATATGGCCAAACAGGTCTTCAATCAAATCGATAAGATACAACTTACTATGTTTAAGTTGAGTTGTCTCAGGTGACTTGTTGGTGCTGGCAAGTATATTCTCTTTAATTTGTTTGTGAACTGATGCAGTGGGTAAATTATCACTTCCTGGATTGGCAGGCGAATTATATTGAATGCCAGTCACTGCATTAATCAATTCTCCAGTACTGATATCATGCTGACTGACAAAGGTTGAGCTAATAAAGTTCGCAACATTGTGCTTTTTATTATTTAAATAGGCCTGTTTCAGAGCCAGCAAATTATTTTCTCCTGCTCTGGATGTTACAGAAGAAAAATAGCCGGGTATCTGGTTCAAATTTGGCATTGTAGCTTTGTTAGACGGAGCTGTAGAGCTGTTTATGTGTGACCCATGACTTTTTGTCTGAAGCTCATGGCTGTTTGTCTGAAGTTCATGGCTGCTAGCAGCTGGTGTTATTTTTATGTCGGGAGTTTTTATAAGAGGGTTTTCACTTTGCGGCTGGGAAAGTCGTTTAGCCAGGTCAAGGTGTCGACCGCTTAACGAATTTGACCGTTGGCTGGATGCTGAAGAAGATGGCGTAGCAAATGGAGCCGGTGTTCCGATGTCTGGAGTGTTGCTGCTCAGAGTTGAATCTAAGCGATTTGCTATTAAATCAGGATGCACAGTTTGTGAATGAGGTTCTATCTTCTGATGTTTTTTTTCGCTATTTGCTGATTCATCAGAGCCACTGCTATCGGGTTGTTTTTTTACGAAATAGTCTGTTTCTATTTTTGGTAAAATACCCCGGTTTATTAAATGTTCATTCAGTCGCTGCAGTAAATCGGGGATGTGAGTGGAAAGAAATTGTTCAAATAGTTTATAAATTTCAACTCTGATGACTGATGAGAAATTAAACTGATTCATGCTGTCACGAAATGCAGATAAAATATTATCTGCACTGATGGGGTTTTCACTAAGGCGTTCACCGCTGTTTTTTAGCAATTTATAAATTCTGGTTTCCAGGTGTTCAAAGGCTTCCTGATTTTGTTTTGTGAGCTTTTCAACTGCAATATCAAATGCCAGGTTTTCTTCCAGATCTCTGGTTGCGACAAGGTTGAGTTTGACTTTTTCGTGGCTGATGTCAATCAACCCTTCAGGTAATCCGTATTTATGCTCAGTAGTCAGGAATTTTTTGCCAAGTGAAGAAATAAAAACTGGAATGGCGCTATTTGTTTTAGCCTGGATGCTGTGAATTGCGCTAAAACACTCAGATTGAATACTGATTGAATTGGATAATTCGGATTTCTCCATCAGTTTTGCTATTGCAAATTCCGAAAATTCAATCAGGTGTTCAGAAAACCATTGCTCTATGATGCTATAAACAGGACTGAGGAGTTGATTTATGCTGCGCTTCATGAGCCTGAGTTAAAGGTAAAATGTTAAATTTAAAAGCTGGAGAATTTATGACTTTTCCATAAAAAATAAAATGCCTGTCCAGCCAGCATAAAGCCAATTATTTTTAATAATGTTGGCATACTCACAAATTCCATCAAAGTACCTGCGGTCAGTAAATAGATTGCAATAGTGATAAATTGTATGGCTTTATCCTGGGTTTTTTGCCTGTGCTCATCATCAATAAGCAGTTCTTTAATTTTATTCATAATTC
>CBDTVA010000220.1:0-5353 GCA_965363935.1 uncultured Gammaproteobacteria bacterium
AGGCCGCAGAAATCGCGCTAATTTTTGAAGAAACCCAACTATTGCGCTCGCTGCTGACACCCGATTCTTTCTCGACTATAGAAGCCAGAATCAAGGCTTCATAAGGTGTTTTTAAAGGCAGATTTTTTTCTCTTTGTTGCCATTCCTGATCAAGAACTTTCTGCATATTATCATAGCTACGTTTTAAAAACTGTACATCAGTGGTGCCTTTGGGGAAGTTATAGGTATCCGGGTAAATCAGTCCCTCAAGACTACTGTATTGAGTGCCTAAAGCACTTGCAACTGCGTTGTGATCTGAATTTTTCGTCCCGGCTAAAGTCTTGACTAGATTTGCATCATTCTCAATATGCCGTAGAGCTTGCTTGAAGGTCCATCCTTCAACGATGGTTAAAGCGTACTGATTTACCTTGCCGGAGACAAATAGTTTTACCATGTCGAACACGGTCATACCGGGTTTTAGAGTATATTCACCCGCTTTAATGATTGCTGCCTGCTTTGACAGGCGGGTGTATAAGCGAAAATATTCAGGATGTTCAATAATTTTTTGCTGCTGCAATAAGCGGGCAATCTGCCTGACCGTACTGCCTTTTTCTATGGTAAAAGTCTGCTGTGCTATATTACTGCCCGCTGAATGACCCGTAGTCGTGCTATCACTGGACAAAAGTATGGGCGTTTGTAAAAAAACATTATATTCATTCCAGTACCAGCCAAAAACCAGACTGCTGATAACAATCGCTACAGCAATCAGTTTAAAGAATTTTTTTATCATAATCAGTTAAATCTATCAGGCCGCTTTAATGCTTTGTTAATAGTAGCCGCTAATTGAGTTGTTATTTTCCGCTCAGTATAGCGCCATTGTAAGTCATCATGCACCGTTATTGTGGCAATGGGCAGAATACCATACACGCTATTGGTAAAAAAAACTTCTGTAGCCTCTCTGAGTTGCTGTAAGGGATAATTACCCTGTTGAGCTGCAATTCCGATTTGCGGTGCAAGCAGCAGAATTGCTTCTCTAATTGTACCCAGAACACCGCAGGTATGAATTTTTGGTGTGCACAATTTACCCTTGTAAACAAAAAAAAGATTACTGCTGGTGCCTTCCACCATTAAAGGATCTTGCCTGGAAGGATTCTCTGAGCAATCGTCAGAACAGGCCAGCATAATCCCTTCCTGATAGTCTGAATGATGAAACTCATTACGTCCCAGTATCTGTTCCAGACGGTTCAGATGCTTAATACCTGCCAGAGCCGGCTGTATTGCCAGACAGGTTTGACAAACCATAGCATGAACACCTTGCGTATAGTCCTGCATAGCTCTTTGTGGCCATGGATGCGCTGATATAATTACAGTGCAATTTTGAGGTTGCGGGAACAAGTAGCCGCGGCCACCCTGCCCACGGGTTACAATCACCTTTATAACCCGGTTCATGTTTTGCTTATTTTGTAGCAGCTCTGGTTCAGATAAAGAGCTCAGTTCGGTATCAATTTGGCTCAGTATGTGTAGTTCATCAGGCAACTCGATGACCAGCCGCTGTGCGCCGAATTTAAGACGCTGCCAATGCAGATACCAGTTATGCAGGGCACCATCAACATAGGCAATGGTCTCAAACAGTCCATCTCCATAGGACAGTCCCCGGTCAGCCACGTCGATCAGAGTTTGTTGTTTACCATTAATCAGGGTCATTGATACGATTCTTTCTGTTCACTGCCCAATAGTGCCCTGAGTAAACCCTTTGCTTTGGCCCTGGTTTCCTGAAGTTCTTTTTTTGCAATAGAGTCAAATACCAGTCCCGCACCGGCCCTGAACGTTAGTTTCTGTTCCCGTTCCTTTTCCTGCTGCTCTAATACCATAGTCCGGATTAATATATTCAAATCCATACTGCCGTCGAGATTGATATAGCCCATGGATCCGGTATAGGCTCCCCGGGATTTCTGTTCCAGTTCGGCAATAATTTCCATGCACCGAACCTTGGGACACCCGGTTATGGTTCCCCCTGGAAACATTGCTTTTATGACCTCACCAGGCGTAGTTTGCTGTTGTAATTGTCCAGTGACATTAGAAACAATATGGTGCACATGAGCATAGCTTTCATTGACCATCAGTTCGTTGACAACTACCGTTCCAGGTACGCACACCCTGCCGAGATCATTTCGGATTAAATCTATAAGCATAATATGCTCAGCCTGTTCTTTGGGATGTGCGTGAAGTTCATGCATCAGACGTAAATCTTCCCGTTCAGAAAGACTGCGCGGTCGAGTACCTGCTATGGGCCTAGATTCCAGCTGATTATTCTGTATTTTCAGCAAACGCTCTGGAGAAGAAGAAATTACCGTAGCAATACCCTGCCGGGCAGTAAAGCTTGCCACCCCGGAAAAAGGGGCTGGATTTGCAATACTCAGTAATTGATAGAGAGAAGCCGCCAGTTCATCATGATTGGTGTGATTTATGATGGACTGCCATAGCCTGGAAAGATTGACCTGAAATACATCTCCCTCTTTGATGTAATCTTTAACTACTTTTACTGAGTCCAGAAAGGCTTGTTCTTTCTCTTCAACTAAAATCTCAATCAATTCATCAGCTATAGTCTGATTTTTATTGGCCTGTTGAATAGCCTGACTATCAGAAACTAAAGCCCGGTAAGCTTTTAGGTGATCGAGATCAGGTTCTGAAAGAAAAAAAAGCTTTTCCTGTAAATGATCGTAAATTAATGCACTTTTAACTCTGGCTGCAAATGCCACCGGCAGTTGTTGTTCCTGCAAAGGCAATTGCAGGCAAGGTTCAATTTGTTGGGCCAGCTCATAGGCTAAGAACAGAAACCAGCCACCGGTAAACGGCAGTTTCCCGGACTGAAAATTGCCCAGGCTGTCTGATTGAGCAGACTTTTCTTGATACTTTTGTTTATACTCTGGTTTATACTCTGGTTTATACTCTGGTTTTTGTTCAGCCAGAAATAATTGGTCAAAAGTATCAAGAAATGAAGCATCGGGACTGATGTCCACATGACTGGAGGTACTGAGTTTCAGATTGTGATCCAGCTTCAACCATTCTCCTGGATCGATAAACAAAATATCAAATGAAGCCGTTTGTTTGGTGTTGAGGTCAATATTGGTTGATTGATGACGGCTGCTGTGTTGACTGGTTGTGGTTAGAAAGAAAGGGTATTTTTTGGGAAAATGAGAATAAAAATAAAATAACCCAGGGAATTCCTGCACCGGGATTTCTGTTACTTGACACGCATGAGTCATATTCAGTCTTGAGGCAACTAAAAAGCTGCAGTATACAGCCCTTAGAATACCATCTAAGGGCTGTTGATATCACTAGATTTTGCCTAGAATGAGTGTGCCATTGGTGCCGCCAAAACCGAATGAATTGGAAACAGCATATTCAATTTTCATTTCTTTGCTGATCAATGGCGCATAATCCAGATCGCATTCCGGATCCGGATTTTCAAGGTTTATGGTTGGCGGAGCAACCTGATCACGGATAGCCAAAGCAGTAAATATGGCTTCAATACCGCCCGCGGCACCTAATAAATGGCCGGTCATGGATTTGGTGGAACTCATGGTCAATTTATAAGCATGATCACCAAAGGTACGTTTGGCCGCATCAGTTTCAGCCTGATCGCCAGCCGGTGTGGAGGTACCATGGGCATTAATATAATCTATTTTCTCAGGATTTAATCCGGCATTTCTTAATGCCGCATCCATGCAACGACTAGCCCCTTCACCGCCTTTGGATGGCAGAGTCATGTGATAGGCATCACCGCTCATACCAAAACCAAGCACCTCAGCGTAAATCCTGGCACCACGCGCCCTGGCATATTCATATTCTTCCAGGACCACCACACCGGCACCATCACTCAACACAAAACCATCACGATCCTTATCCCAGGGCCTGGATGCACCCTCTGGATCATCATTTCGAGTTGATAGTGCTCTGGCAGCCGCGAAACCTGCAAGTCCGGTTTGCGAAGTGGCCATTTCTGCCCCTCCGGTGATCATGACATCGGCATCACCGTACTCAATAATTCGCGCCGCATCACCAATACTATGCGTCGCAGTGGCACAGGCAGTAACAAGTGCAATGTTTGGACCTTTCAAACTATATTTGACAGAAAGATTTCCAGAGATCATATTAATGATATTACTGGGCACAAAAAAAGGCGAAACCTTACGCGGTCCACCGTTTAGAAAACTATTAAAACCTTTTTCTATTCCGGTTATCCCGCCAATACCAGAACCAATAGACACACCAATACGCCAGGAGTTTTCATCGGTGATTTCCAGGCCGGAGTCTTCAATAGCCTGTGCACCGGCCGCCATACCATAGTGAATAAACTGATCCATCTTTTTGGCATCTTTTGGCGATAAATACTGATTGACATCAAAGCCTTTGACAGAACCGCCAAATTTAACGCTAAAAGCAGAGGTATCAAAATTTTCAAGGGGGGCAATACCGCTTTTACCTGCCAGGATATTTTCCCACGATTCAGATACAGTTAATCCAACTGGGCTAACCATACCCAACCCGGTAATCACAACTCGTCTCTTAGTCAAGACTTCCTCCAGAAATAAAAAGGTACAACAATACAACAACAAGGCAAACAATAATTATGCGTGTAAATTTAAAGCAGGCTATCAACAGCTCTGAACTCTTTACAATACTATAATTAGCCCTGAACAAACTGAAAGGCAAGAAAAAGTAAAGCCGTGTTTAATCAATGCAAATGAAAAAAGCATTGTTAAAAGCGGCTTTAAGAAGATAGTTCTGGTATTGCCTAAGCTACTATTTTATAGCATTGTTATAACTGCTATCAGCCTTCGGCATTTGCGTTGATATAATCAATTGCCAGCTGAACTGTAGTGATTTTTTCTGCTTCTTCATCTGGTATTTCAGTACCAAATTCTTCTTCTAATGCCATAACCAGTTCAACAGTATCGAGAGAATCTGCACCCAGATCATCAACAAAAGAAGATTCAGATTTCACTTCATCTTCTTTCACGCCTAATTGTTCAACAACAATTTTAGCAACTCTTTCTTCAACACTACTCATTTTTCATAATCTCCGTAATTCTTTTGCAACCATTAGCATAAACTATTCGCAACACTTCCCCTAAAAAACAATCCAAACCGATTGCTCCAAAAAGTCTTGAGCTTTAAGTGTGTTTATTCATGTGCCGCTATTTTAGTGAAATATAACCCGATATACTAGTATAGATAGTAAAAACTTTCTAATTTTGTCAATTAATTATTGGAATTAATGATTTACCGTACATTTTAAAGCTATTAATTAGACTACTAGGGCATATACATACCACCATTTACATTAATGGTTTCTCCAGTAATGTAACTG
>CBDTVA010000221.1:0-5344 GCA_965363935.1 uncultured Gammaproteobacteria bacterium
CACCTGGGCTAATGTCTATGGCAAAATTTGAAACTGCCATATTGGATGGGAGCGAAGATTATACTCCCTTTGAATAAAAACATCTTCTTTTTTTCCACATTCAAACATTTTTTTATTAAATTTACCTGATTTATCCTGCTACTTACGACTTACTTATATAGACTCATATAAAAAACAGGGGATTATGCGTATAATACAGGAATATTTTTGCTTACCCCTATTACCCCCTGTGAGTTAACACAGGGCGAATCTAAAAAGTATTTAGTTATAAAACATGGTATTGAGTTGTGAATAATTTTAAATGGCATTTGACCATTATCGCATTTGCAATGATTTTCGCGGCAGCAGTCTTCTCCCTGATTGGTGAAGATAGGGAGTTTCTTGACGCAAAAACCTATCAGCAAATTAGCGAACTCAAACAACTGAGCCTCAATACTGCCGAACAATCCGACATGACGGAACAACAACGGCAAAACAAAGTACTAAGCATTATTCAAACACTCAAACAACATGCCGAAGAAACCAGCCGCATTACCAGTGCCCGTTTTAATGCTCAACAGAGGTTAATGTCACTTGTTGTTCTGCTGATTTTTCTTTATTTAAGTTTTATCCTGCTCAAGGTTTTACGCACATCAAAAAGAATTAAGCAGACTAATAAACAAATCAAATCTGAAATTACCAAAATTCAAACCACCTTTGCCGCAATTGGTGATGCGGTGATCACTACTAATTCTGACGGCAGCATAGATTATATGAATCATTCTGCTCAGAAATTAACCAATTATAATCGACAAGAGGACAGTAAATTATCGATCCAAACCGTTTTCAAAATCTTTAATGAAGAGAATGTCTTGCTGGACAATCCTGTTGACAAAGCAGTTCATGAACAACGGATTATAAAAGGCAAGCAAAATGTCTTACTGCAACGCCAGGGGGGTGAACAGATCCCCATTGTTTATACTATTGCACCAATCCATGATTCCAATAGCAATATTATTGGCACAATCATTGTTTTCCATGATACCAGTGAAACCCATAAACTCACCAAAGCTCTGTCATGGCAGGCCACCCATGATGCTCTGACCAAATTGCCCAACCGAATCCTGCTCAAGGACAAGCTGGAAAATTCTCTTCATCAGGCCGGTACAAACCATACCATGCTGACCCTGTTTTTTATTGATCTGGATGATTTTAAACCGATCAATGATGTGTATGGTCACCAACAGGGTGATAAGGTTCTGAAAATTATTGCCCAGCGACTGCTCACCACCATTAGAAATGACGATATGGTCGCCCGCCTGGGTGGTGATGAATTTGTGCTGACTCTTTTGTCGTTTAATGAACATGAAGAAATTATTACCGCATTAAATCGTGTTATGAGCACTATTTCCCAGCCTATTCCCATGGATAATGCCAATGTGGTGCTCAGTGCCAGCATTGGCGTTACCATTTTTCCAATTGATAATTCTGATAGTGACACTTTATTACGACATGCCGATCAGGCCATGTATATTGCCAAACAACAGGGTCGCAATCAATATCATTTTTTTGATGTTAAATCCGATCAGGTAACGACTCGAAGGGAAAAGCAACGCCAGCGTCTTGAATTTGCTCTGCATAATGAGGAATTTTTTCTCGCCTACCAACCTAAAGTTAATATGCGCAGCGGCCAGATTTATGGTTTTGAGGCTTTAATCCGCTGGGATAATCCTCAGGAAGGGATCATCCCACCCGATAAATTTATTTCTCTGTGTGAAGACAGCGATCTTATTGTGCGCATTGGTGACTGGGTGCTTAACAAGGTGCTTGCACAGCTGGATCAATGGCTAAAAGCCGGTTTCGACTTTCGCATAGCCATAAATATTGCGCCAAAACAATTCCAGAAACCGGATTTTATCAGCAAACTGGACCAATCTCTGGCCGCCTATCCCGACATTCCGGCTGATCACATTGAACTGGAGGTTCTGGAATCAGCAGCTCTGCAGGATACCAATATGGTCAGTGAAATAATCCGCGCCTGCCACCAGCGTAATATTAGTGTTGCACTGGATGATTTCGGCACAGGCTATGCTTCGCTTTCCTATCTGAAACAGTTACCCGCTGACCAGCTTAAAATTGATAAATCCTTTGTTTATGACATGCTTAATGATGAAGGCGATCGCGCCATTGTAGAAGGCATCATCAGTCTGGCGAAAATTTTTAAACGCCAGGTTATTGCTGAAGGCGTGGAGTCCAAGGAACATGGTGTCATGTTACTGCGTCTGGGCTGTGATGTGGCTCAGGGTTATGGTATTTCAAGGGCGCTGAAAGCTAAGGATGTTTTGTCCTGGGCCAAAACCTGGACTCCCGATCCCAACTGGTTATTGTGGGCGGAAACACCCTGGGATATTTCTGATTTTCCATTGTTAATCGCTCATAGCGATCATTTTTCCGGCATCAACAATATCATTCAGTCCGTAAAGGAGAATGATCCTGAACGAGAATTATTTAATTTGTTATCTCACCACCAATGCCGTCTGGGTGAATGGTATTATGGCATAGGCAAAGACAAGTACGGACATTTAAGCTGTTATCATGAACTGGAACAACCGCATCGCAAGGCACACGAACTGGGCAAAAAGATGTTGCAATTGCGCTCTGCAGGCAAACAAACGCAAGCCGTTGCAATGATACCCGAGATGATTAAAGTGCGCGACAATGTATTGGATACACTGAACAATCTGCAAAAGGAGATACTGGAACAAGGAAATTGAACCGGTGAATCCCTTGCCTGCATTTCTCCTACCTACAAATTAGTACCTTGAATCAACTCTCAGGTTAAAGCCCGAGCCTTCATATAGCCCTGTTCACTAACCCTGCTCCATTGGATGACATTGTTTTTGAAATCAACAAAGGATTTATGGATTTTATTTGACAGTTCATCATGCTCACCCACTTTGGCCACTACCTCTGTGGACAGGGCATGCAGTGTCTTGATCACATCATCCGGATACTGTCGTAAATCCACTTTATGCCTGTCTACCAGGGTTTGCAGAGCCTGATTATTTTTAGCAGTATAGTCCGCCAGCATATCCTGGTTAGCCACACGACAGGCTGCCCGGACAATGACTTGTAGATCTTTGGGCAATTGCTTGAAGGCGTCCTTATTAATCATTGCTTCCATAGTGGAACCCGGCTCATGCCAACCCGGGTGGTAATAAAATTTTGCCACTTTATACAGGCCAAATGCCATATCATTATAAGGGCCGACCCATTCTGTCGCATCAATAGCGCCTGACTGCATAGAAGTATAAATTTCACCGCCGGGCAAAGTCACGGGTGTACCACCGGCTTGTTTCAGCACTTCTCCGCCCATACCGGGAATGCGCATTTTCAGTCCCTTGAGATCTGCCACGCTATTGATTTCTTTATTAAACCAGCCCCCCATCTGGACACCGGTGTTGCCTCCGGCATTCGGGATCAGGTTGAACTTGTCATACAACTCTTCCCACAGTTCCAGGCCACCGCCATGGTATAGCCAGGCATTCATTTCCTGGGCAGTCAGGCCAAAGGGTACTGAAGTAAAAAATTGGGTCGCCGGGTGTTTGCCTTTCCAGTAATAGGCGCCACTATGCCCCATTTGAGCTGTACCTCTTGAAACCGCGTCAAACACTTCCAGAGCAGGGACAATTTCATTGGCACCATAGACTTTGACTTTTAAACGGCCGCCACTCATTTCATTAATGGTTTTAGCCAGAAAATTAGCGCCGGTACCAAGACCGGGGAAGTTTTTTGGCCAGGAAGTCACCATTTTCCATTTAATGGTTTTCGCCGCTGAGGCAGTTTTGATACCACCCACCATACTGGCAGTAGCAACTGAACCGGCACCAACACCCTTAATAAAATCACGTCTTCTCATACTGTTTTCCTTAGTTTGTAGTAGCTGTTGAGTGCTATAATCCGTTTAAAACGGGTACTCGCATTGTAATTTCCTAGAAAACCAGATTGGCGACATTCAGCATCAGCCATCTTGTTCCGTTATAGTCAAAATTTACCTGCACTCTGGCTCTCGCACCGCTGCCTTCAATGTCAATCACGATTCCATCACCAAACTTTTTATGGCTTACTCTCTGACCAATATAAACTTCATCTTCATCACCGTAATCTGTACCATAAGCATTTTGCCTCGCAGGCGTTATGGTACTGCTAACTGCCCGTACCTGGGTCACCAGTGATGCCGGGATCTCTGATAAAAACTGTGACGGAAAAGCCCGTTCATTGCGGCCATAGATGGTTCGGCTTTCGGCATGGGTCAGGTGCAATTGTTGTCTGGCCCGGGTAATGCCAACATAGCAAAGCCTGCGTTCTTCTTCAAGCCGCCCGCCAACATAGTCCTGTAGAGCGTTTTTATGCGGAAACAGCCCCTGCTCCAGACCACTTACAAACACCAGCTCAAATTCCAGTCCTTTGGCACTGTGCAGGGACATAAGCTGTACACACTCTTGCCATTCTTCTGCCTGTCCTTCACCCGCTTCCAGAGCGGTATGCGCGAGAAATTCAGCCATGGGATTTGCTGGCATTTCATCCTGCACCAAGGACTGTTGCTCAGCATCTTTATTGATTCGGGCACTTTCCTTAACCGCTTCCAACAACGGATCACCTTCGTCATCAAAACGTTTTGCCGCATTCACCAGTTCCCCCAGGTTTTCTACTTTTGCCTGGGCTCGCTCACTATTATCCCTGCCATGGAATTCTTTCAATTGTGAGACTTCAATAATATGTGTGACCTGCTCTGCCAGAGTCAGACCATCTGATCCTGAATTGCATTCCAGCCCATCAATCAGATCAAAAAACTTTTGCACCGAGCTTGCAGCACGGGCAGTCAGCTGCTTATTAATAATAAGTTCCCGGGCGGTTTGCCACAAATGCTGCTGGTTTTGTCGCGCCCCGGCACGGATAAGATCCAGGGTTCGCTGACCAATCCCCCGGGTCGGAGTATTGATAATCCGTTCAAACGCAGCATCATCCTGATGATTCGCTACCAGGCGCATATAGGCCAGAGCATCTTTCACTTCGGCACGCTCATAAAAGCGTAAACCGCCGTACACCCGATAGGGGATAGCCCGTTTTACCAATTCATATTCATGCGGCTGGGACTGAGCATTGGAACGATACAAGATGGCAATATCGCTGCGCTTGCCACCCTTTTCAATCCATTTTTCAATCTGCCCGGCCACATAAGCGGCTTCATCAATCTCGTTAAACGCTTTATAAATCTGTAATAACTCACCATCACTGCCATCCGTCCAGAGCTGTTTGCCCAGCCTTTCGGTATTATTGGCAATAACTGAATTTGCAGCCTCCA
>CBDTVA010000222.1:0-5299 GCA_965363935.1 uncultured Gammaproteobacteria bacterium
GCTGCTCATTTCAGTTCTTACCGGTATCAGTTTTGTTGCCTGGTTTGCTGATGTCTTTCAGTTATGGGTCGATCTGTTTACCTTTAATGCCTCTTCCACAGCCTACGTGGTGATACTGGCCTTTATTTTCGGGACTTTCTATCTGGCCGGTTTCCTGCGTGAACAGGCCTGCTTCTGGTTGTGTCCCTATGCGCGAATCCAGGCTGTCATGATTGATGATACCTCCATTGTGCCCAGCTATGATGTCCTCAGAGGTGAGAAACGGGGTCGTTTGGTAAAGGGTAAAGCAGTTGCTGAAGATCAGGGTGACTGTGTTGACTGCAACCAGTGTGTGGCTGTCTGCCCCACCGGTGTTGATATCAGAGGCGGACAGCAGGAAGGCTGCATTATGTGCGGTCTGTGTATTGATGCCTGTGATGCTGTAATGGAAAAAATAAACAAACCCCAAGGATTGATCCGCTATGCCTCATGGGATGGCATTATGGGTAAGGAAGAACGGCCCTTGCTTAAACGTCCCAGAGTCTGGGTCTACAGTGCCATCCTGTTGATTTCAGTTTTAGGCGTGGTTACGGGTTTAAGTACTATGGAATCACTGGAACTGAAGGTGCTCCATGCCAGACAGCCCTTATTTGTTTTGCAAACTGATGGTACGATTCAAAATCGTTACACTCTCAAAGTGCTCAATAAACTGAGTGAAGATATCAAGGTAAGAGTTTCAGTCATTGAAGGCGAATTTAAAGGCATGGTCATCAATGGTGCTGATGATGAGATAGTGGCAACTCATGGAACAGTGACACCTATGACAGTTTTTGTCCGGGTGCCGAAAAGAAATCTGAGCGAAAAATCCCAGCCAATCACCTTTATTGCAGAGGGTAATGATTCACAGGGAGCAGTCTATCAAAGTGAACGCGAAAGCGTCTTTATAGGCCCAAAAAGATAACGCGTCATTTTGCTGTGTATTATACCCAAACAACTTGAAAATACAGGTTTCAGCAAGCCCATAAGTTCGTTCTTCGGCGTTATGAAGTCTTTAAATAGGTTGGCTATTCATGCGACTTCATGCCTTGAATAACAAACTTATGGGCTCACTGAATTCATGCATTTCCAAGTAGTTTGGGTATATCAGTAACTGAGAAAAGTGCTTCTGCGTTTTGCCCTATAAGTGCGTGGAGGAAAGTATCAAGTTTAGTTCCGGGTTAGGGCGTTAATGTTGCTATAGAATTAACGCCCTTGCGTCTATTAACTCTTTTGTTTTTTTACTCTTTTTTATGTTAAAAAATAATATGTTTGAATAAGGTTAAATCTGTGTCTGCTGCAAATATGAAGTCAAAATCCGCCGCTAATTCTAACAAGCAATCCTGGTATAAAAGCCCCTGGGTTATAGGCTGGCTACTGCTGGTCATTGTTGTGCTGGCGGTAAACGCCTTTATGATCTTTCAATCAGTGAATAATTTTCCCGGTCTGGTGGTTGACGATTTCTATGAGCGAGGTCAGAATTATGAAGAAAATATGCTCAAAAAGCTGGAAAACAACCAGAAATGGACAACCGAATTTCAACTGTCTGATGTCCATATGAATAAGCCGGCAAGCATTAATTTTACTATCAGCGATAGTGCAGGAATACCGGCAACTGTGGAAAAAATTACCTTATTTGCCTATCGGCCAGCGGATGCCAAAGAAGATTTCTCAGTGCCGATGAGCTGGTCAGATAATAAACAAGCCTATCAGGCAAGCATGACCTTTGGTAGTAAAGGTCAGTGGGATCTTCTGGCCAGCATTGTGATTGCTGGTACGGAAGTCAATTACGCGAAAAGAATTTATGTCAAAGAATAATGACCGGAATAAATTATCTTCTGAGTAACCTGCAGTCCGGGGTTCGCAAAGCTCCCCCCAGACTGCGATTTAAGTGAATCTGCCAAGTGAAACCCCACCCTGAACATTGCGATCACTGTCATTTACCTCTTCCTTCGGATGAAGTCATCACCTCGACCATTAATGGTAAAGAACTGCATTTTTGCTGCTATGGCTGTAAAACCGTTTGCGAAACAATTTATGGCGCGGGTATGGAAGGTTTTTATCAGCGCCTTTCTTATCAGCAGGGAATTGAAGGTGAAACACTGCAGCCGCCACCTGAGATAGATTCTGAACTGGAAGTTTATGATCTGGACGATGTGCAGCGCGAATTTGTAGATGAACTGGGGGATATTCGTGAAATGCATCTTCTGGTGGAAGGTATACACTGTGCGGCCTGTGTCTGGCTAATTGAGCGAAGGCTTGCCAGTGAGGCAGGCGTTCTTGATGCCAATGTGAATCTCAGTGCCAAAAAACTGCGTCTGAGATGGGATAATCGGGTCATTAAGCTGTCGCAGATTTTGCATCTGTTGGGACAGATAGGCTATGCGGCGGTGCCTTTTGATCCCGAGGTGGCCGAAGGGCAGATTAAGAAACAAAATCGGCAACTTTTGTTCCGCCTTGGTTTTGCCGGCTTTGCTGCCATGAATCTGATGTGGATTTCCATTGCCCTCTACGCAGGAGCAGATGAAGGCAAATTTAAAGATTTATTTTACTGGCTTGGCCTGGGATTATCGACACCAACGCTCCTGTACTCAGGTTACCCTTTTTACCGAGGTGCAATCACCGGGCTGTTAAATCGTCATCTGACCATGGATTTACCCATTGCCATTGGTGCCACGGTTACCTACCTTTATTCCTGTTATGTGGTGATCAGCGGCTCTGAAATCGCCCATGTCTATTTTGATACAGTGGTTAACTTTCTTTTTGTTATTCTAACGGGCCGTTATCTGGAAGCTATGTCCAAGCGACTGGCAATTCAGTCAACGCAGCGTCTGTTCGATTTGCAACCTAAAATATCGACTCTGATAAAAGATAATGAAACAACCATTGTCCCGGTTAGTGCATTGCAAAAAGGCGATATTGTTCTGGTAAAAGCCGGAGAAAAAATTCCCGTTGATGGCATTATCATCAAGGGTGAAAGTGTGGTGGATGAATCCATGCTGACCGGTGAATTTGTGCCCATGGCAAAATTCACCGGCGATCAGGTTTCAGCGGGCACTACCAATAAAGAAGGGGTGCTGACGGTTCAGGTCAGCGAAATTCTGAAAAACACCTCGCTGGGAAAAATCATTTATCTGGTGGATGAGGCGCAGTCGACAAAAGCGCCAATACAATGTACTGCAGACCGTATTATCCCCTGGTTTGTTTCAGTCACTTTAATACTTGCTGCACTGACCTTTATTTTCTGGGTGGGTGATGATTTTGAAATTGCCTTAATGGCAGCTACTTCGGTGTTAATTATTACCTGCCCCTGTGCTTTTGGTCTGGCAACACCCATGGCCATTGCTGTAGCAACCGGCGTAGGTGCCAGAATAGGGGTACTGGTCAAACATGGCGCGGTGCTGGAAATTTTATCTTCCATACGGCATTTTGTGTTTGATAAAACCGGTACATTAACGCAGGGTAAAATGCTGGTCAGCACATTATTCAGTATTCCTCTATACGACATAGCTGCAACCAATGAGAATAAGGCCGTCGAAGTCAAAGCTTTTCAAGACACAAAAAATAACGACTTTGAAATCAGCAAAATCATTCCCGATGATCAGCTTATCGAACATCTGAATGCTTCTCAAAAGCGTATGCTGGGTCTGGCCTGGTATCTGGAAACTCATTCCGAGCACATGATAGCCAGGGCCATTGTGACTTTTGGACAACAATATGGTTTACCGCAGGTAATCAAACAACAGATGCTGGAGGAAGCTGCTGACCTGGAACACATTAAAGTGGTTTCCGGTTCAGGTATCTATGCCCTGTATCAGGGACAGAAAATTGCAGTAGGCTCATTGGCCTGGATAAGCCAATTAGCAGCAGATTCTTTTGCCGGACTAGAGGCGTCTTCCAGACTAACACAACAATTAGATAAATTGATGCATGAATATCATGTTTCAGGCAGTACCGTTGTTTATGCATGGCTCGAAAATGAGGGTTTGTTTGCTTTTGTCATAGAAGACAAATTGCGCAAAGATGCTGCAGATATCGTCAGGCAAATGCATGCTCAGGGGTTTCAATTAACCCTGCTCAGTGGTGACAAACAGGAAGTAGCGGATTATATGGCAGAAAAGCTGGGTATTGAAGAAGTTATTGCTGAAGTCATGCCCGATGAAAAGGATGCTGTGATCCGGGAAAAACAGCAGCAGGGTGATTTAATTGCTATGGTGGGTGATGGAATTAATGATGCCCCGGCACTGGTAAGAGCCGATGTTGGAATTGCTATGGGATCTGGAACGGATGTTTCCATTGACAGTGCGGATGTTATTCTGGTGAATGGTGAGCTGGAAAAAATCCCGCTGGCCGCACAATTGTCCCAGGCTACACTGACCACAATTAAACAGAATATCACTATCTCAATACTGTATAATATCATTATGGTGCCTCTGGCAATGGCGGCCATGATAACACCACTGGTCGCAGCGATATCTATGCCTTTGAGTTCGCTGCTGGTGATTGCTAATGCGGCCCGGTTACGCTTGCGCTTCAAGGGTAAAAAATTTAAAGGCTGACTGTGTTAAAATGCACACATAAAGACAGGTAAATATTGCAAACTGAGCAACTGGAGAAAAATAATGGAAGTAATATACGCTTTAATCCCCAGTATGATAGTGATTGGTCTGGTGCTGATTGCAATTCTGTTCTGGGCTGTCAAGTCGGGTCAGTTTGATGATCTTGAAGGTGATGCTCATCGGATTCTAATGGATGAAGATTTGATGCCAGAACAAAAAAATCCAACGAATTTGCAGGAAAATGCTGACAAATCAAGCAATAAGGATTAATATCTACGGTGAACAACTATAGATATTAATATTGGTCGAAATATTATTATATTGTTAATTAACTTATAAAAACCTTTATTAAAGGTTTTGAAAGGAGTCTCCATGAAAAAAATAACCACGCTCATTCTTGGTTCTTCACTGCTCATTGCTTCCGCTTCTGCTTCGGCATGGAATTTTGGCAGCAATGATTTTGGCAGGGGTAATGATGACGGTCGATATGGCAACAGCTGGAGTAGTCCATGGAATTCGGGCCCATGGAATTCAAATTCAGGGCCCTGGGACTCAGGCCCATGGAGTTCAAATAATAATCGCAGGGGCGGAAACCGCTGGGGTAATAATCCTATGGACTGGGGTGGCGGTAGTGCGCCATGGAGTTCGGGCAGGAATTATAACCGCAATCGTTATGGCGGTGGTCCAGGTGGCGGCTATGGCGGTGGTCCGGGTGGCGGCTATGG
>CBDTVA010000223.1:0-5285 GCA_965363935.1 uncultured Gammaproteobacteria bacterium
TTAAACTCATTTGGCGCAGACAGCACTGCTGCCCCGGTTATCCGATAAGTTAACTATGGTCGCACCTGTCAAGTTGGAGCCAGCACCAAAAGATTGATTACCCGTACCGCCGCAAGCAGTATTTACAGCAATTTTATTATTTACATCATTGCCATTTTGTACGGACTCAGCAGCAGCTTTTGCTCTACGTTTAATAAATTGAATATTGACGTCAAGATTAATATCATCATTAATCGATTCATCTAATTTAATACCATCGTCCAGATCATCTGCAACAACAGAAAAGCTTATTAATAGAAAAAACATCAAAGTAAAATATTTCATTCTGGTGTTATACCTGTGTTTTTGTTTAGATAATAAAACAATAATTTCCAGTTATATTTTAAAATATATCTACATTTTTTATTGACCACAAAAGTCAGTTTTTGCAATAGTATTTACATACATCCGGCAACATGTTTCATTTACATACTTTCAGGATACGCACGGTTTTATACATTATCAACACATTAGTATGGTAATAATACCATCTGAAGATCAGCAACAAATATTAGCATATAGATCATACTTAACACTTAGCACAAAATCATAAATGTAACGTTATACAAAGCAAATAAACGTTATTATATACTGTTTACAACAAATAATAATTACATTCAAACCTCAAGATTAACACTAAATAGCAGTTCCATAAAAGTGTAAATTAGCTAAGGAGTAAAACTCCCGTCTAGAGAATAATTAATCTAAAGTGGTACTATTACCACTGCTACCTTATTGATCTATTGTCACTGGAAGAGTACCTTAAAAGCATACGATAAATTAATATTTAACAAACAGGGTTAATTATATTTGACATTCACAGCATAAATTATACAGGGTAATTAATATGAACTTTCTTAAACAATACGGCTCTTTTCTAATACTGGTTTTACCATTATTAACTTCGTGCCAAACTAATCCTCATAATGTCAATGTAGCATTACCTAAAACAATGCCGGAAACAAAAACAACCGTTTTTGCTCAGGCTATTACTGATATGGGTACCATGAGTTCTATTTATAGTGATGTCCCCCTGCATATTATGGCCAATGAAGTAATTGATAACACCGGCACATCGGTTGCTACCAGCGGTGAGATTCCCAAGGATATAACGGCTATGGTAAAAAGCACCTTGAATGCTTTTGGCGGCAATATTCTCTTTATACCTTATGATCCTAATTTTATGGCCAATACAATTAATACCGGCTATACTGATTTCAGCCGGAAAATTATTCCCAATATTGTCGTCGATGGCGGTATCACAGAATTTGATCGCGGTCTGGAAACCAAGGGGGATTCCACAGATATTGGTGCGGATGGGACAGTGAAAGGCAATCAATTGGGACTGGAATTTGAGGACTCAAACAAAGGATCATTAGCCCGTGTGACCCTGGATTTTAATCTCATTGATTTTCAGACTTTCGCCGGTATTCCTCAGATGCAGGCTATCAATTCAATTCAATTGCACAAGGCAACCAAGAAAGATTCAATTGGCTTCACCATTCTCAGCTCAACTTTTGGCGCACAGGGAACGGTCAAGAGGGTACAGGGTCGTCATGCGGCTGTTCGTTTACTGGTACAGCTAAGTATGCTTCAGGTTGTCGGTAAGTATCAACAAATTCCTTACTGGAAATTATTACCCGGTTCGGTACGTGATGTCAATTTGCTCAATCGGGTCGTTGATGATTACTATTCATTACCAACAAATCTCAGAACAGCAAGGCTGCAAATGTTTTTAGCTCTGAATGGATATCCGGTGAGTGTTACCGGGGTTCAGGATCAAAGAACTCTTGATGCAAAACAGCAGCTAAAATTGAAATACAAACTTGACAGTGATAGTAATGATGCAAGGATTTTTATTACTGCTTATGAAAATGTACCGATTACTCGTGAAAACAAATATCAAAGTAAAAAATTACATCGACAGTTTCAGCAAGTTGCCCAATCAGGTTCTATAGTGACGTTTAATAGTGTAACAAAGAGCAGGCCAAAAACGGTTAAACGCCCGGAAACAGAAACTTTTACAGGCACTATTAATGTGCAAACCGATAAACAAGAGTACCGTATTGGTGAAAAAATGAACGTTAGTTTTTCGGTTGATAAACCAATGTATGTAAGACTGGCTGTCATCAGTTCTGATGGCAGCGTAGCAACATTATTTCCCAACCCTTTTCAAAATGATAATTATTGTTCTCCAGGTGTGAATTATCAAATTCCACCACTTAATAGTACACAGTTTTCTCTTGATATCAGCGAGCCAAAGGGTGTTGATAAAATCAGGGCGATTGGTAGTGTAGCGCCCATAACTTCCGGGCAGGTGAGTTATTCACCTTCAGGTGAATTAAATAAATCAAAAATCAAGTCTGCAATAATTACAGCAGGTACAGAAATATCGATTCAGTAAATAATACAATGAACAAAACGGCACTGTAATCAAGAACTCTTTTTAGCAACCGGATTTATCTGCATCAGTTTATTAATTCGGCGAACATAATGACGTGTTTGCGGAGGGGTAAAAGGTGAAACCTTATCCCAGCTGGTGGCGGCTTCAGGTTGCTTTATGTGTTTCTTAGCCGTTTTTTTCATGGCTTTTGACATTCGTCCAAAGCCGGCATTATAACTGGCGAAAGTGAAATTCAGGCGTTCATCAATAGAAATATTTTTTTTCTTCCAAGCTTTATATAGTTGACGATTATAAAAAATTGCAGCGGCAATATTCCAGCGGGGATCTTCAATATTACCCAGGTTAGGCTTGCTTTTGAGTATGTCACCGTATGTGGCAGGCATGATTTGCATGATTCCCACAGCACCCGCTGAACTTTTGGCTTTGGGGTTTAAACCGGATTCAGCAATACCCTGCGCCTTGAACCAGTGCCAGTCAAAGCCGGGACCAAAATAATGCTTGGAATTTTTGCGAAAATGACGATCGTATTTATCGCTCCAGTATTTATGTTTGACATGTTTATGCACACCCGCCAAAAGCACTGCCGGTAGCAGTATCATCACTATCCAGATACTACCTCGCCAGGGCATTAGTTTAGTCCTAGACCAATAACAAGTCCTAATGCGGTGCCAATACCGATAAACATACCCATCAGCATCAGACCAACAGCAATATTTCCTTTGGATAATTGATCCGGAATACTAAAATTAACAATGTGGCTGAATAATTTACAGCCAAACCACATGAAAAACAGGGTTAAAATCCCCCCCATACAAGCGTACAGTATATTAAGAAAAATAGGATCTATACTATCAGTCATACCTCATCTCCTATTAATATATTTTTATGGAATTCTTTCACAAAATTTTTACATATAGAATTAATGATTATAGTCTGTTTTCAAGAGTCTATAACACATTGCCATCCCGCTGACTGTGTCGTTTAGCTCAAGGCTGTCGTCTAGCTCAAGGCTGTTCATTCCAGAAAGGTCAAGCCAATACCGTCATTCTCAAGTCGCACAATTCTCATATCCAGTATAGGAGCTTCAAAGGGCGTATCAATGAGCTGGACTTTAACCTGACTATCTACTGGAGGCAGATTGGTGAAAGGAGAAATCAGATAGATCCCGCCATCGGAAATATCTTTTGTTTTAACTTCAATAGTACCGATATCCGGGTGAGTCAGGTTCACACTGGAAGTCAATTTTGTTCGGATATGTTTTCTGTTTTCTTCAGTCATAATTGCATCTTTTTATTTTATTAAAATCTCAGCATGTTGAGGCTTTTTTGCCACATTGTCTCTCAAGTACACAGGACTGACCTGCTCAGCATAAACCAGAGCCTGGTTTGCCACTTCATTAAAAGCCAGATAAGCAACATCTTTGGCGTGGGGGTAAGCGAAATCATCGACCTGTTGTACATCAGTTTTGACTGCCTGTCGACATTGGGTTGAAACAGCGGCCATTTTTTCGGCATACTCCAACCAGCCATTACCAATAGCATACCAATTTTCATCCGGCTGGATTGACTGACTCTGCAAAAATGAATCCAGCTGTTCGGGCTTGAGAAGCTGTTCGGTTCCTGTCAGGCTCATAAACCCGTTATTTAATTCATAGGCGCCGAAATAGATTTCATTCATTCTGGCATCATTAGCCACCAGTAGCTTTTTCGCCTGATGTTTTATGTCGCCCTGAGCCGTATAACAGCCCTGTGAGTTATAATAACCCTGAGCAACAGCCGCCAGAGAAGAGATTTGTGCCACAGACAGGTCAGCCCCAAAGGATATAGCCTGAATCACACCTGTGGCAATTCGCACGCCAGTAAACGCGCCAGGACCACGGCCAAAGGCCAACACATCAATTTGTTTAATATCACAACCAGCTTCATCCAGCACAGAGTCAATCATGGGTAAAATCAGTTGCGTATGTTTTCTGGGGGCTATTTCAAAACGCTCAATACAGGAAAAATCCTGTTGCTTGCCATCCAGAAAAGCTACTGAACAGGCATTGGTCGAGGTCTCAAGTGCAAGTATTTTCATACAGTTTAAACTTTGTTGTCCCTTATTTGAATTGCCAGGGTCATATCAGTAATCATCCCGGATGTTGAAAACTTCGCCACCAGAAGCTTCAATCAGAGCATCACGAATAGCTGCAGGGCTGCTCATAATACGTGCAAACGAACGTTCCCCAACCATGTCAAGATCGGAAAAATTAATAGCTATTCTAAACTTTGGATTCAGAATGTAAACACTTCCGTCCTCATGAACCAGCATTTCATAGGGAAGATGAGCGGTTGATTTGATAGGTTTAAAATCAATTTCATCCATAATCCAGCTATCAGCACTTAAGGCTTTAGTTAAGCCTACACCAATAACTGAACGTTTTTTCCCCGGAATTTCCTGATAAAAAACCTCATACGCTCCGCCTTTTTTAACAGCCAGTGAAGTTTTAATCTTTTCAATTGCTTCTCCATAAGAAGCGTATTTGTTCAGGATAATGAAATCAGTAAAATAAGGCATGCCAAACATATATTGGTAAGTTTTCAGGTCTTCAGCACTTAAACCATCTTTAGAGCCAAAGGCTTCTTTAAAGCCGAGGGTCTTCTTTAATGTCTTGTCAACATTCTGCAGTTGATCTGTCATCTGGTAGGCATAAGACATATAAACCGGATTGGTAAATGAAACCTGAATGTCACCACCGACCCGGGTGACTGCAACCCGTTGGATAGCGCCAAAGCCGCCAAATTCCGTCGCCGCAGCATTTTTCAACAATTCATCATTAGTCACTACCAAAACACTTGCATTG
>CBDTVA010000224.1:0-5269 GCA_965363935.1 uncultured Gammaproteobacteria bacterium
TATTAAACGATTGGGCACCATTATTCGTCAACAAGCAAAAGAAAAAGAAGCACGAGAACGGGGCCAATATAAAAAATTAGCCTAAGGAACGATCGGCTAAATTTAAGCTAACATAGGATATATGCGCCTAAAATTTAACCCAGACTTCATTTTTGATACAGTTTCTAAATATTTCTACAAATAATTAATGTACCTTAATTTTATGAAAAAAAATTTTTTCCAGTTTTCCTCTCTGCTTCCATGGAGTATAAGCCTGTATTCGAATATCGAGGAACGACTTTGTTACCCGGTTTTTAATGGCCTCTATTTCTTTTGACATCTCCACTTGGATTTCTTGAACTCTCTCTGCATTATCGCTAATGGAATTTACGGACGCAAACCATAAATTTAAAAATTCAATTTGTTTTTTTGCAATATCCAGCACATTTTCTTGTTTTGTTTAAGCACTGTGTTTTCAGCCCGATTAAGAAGAATTGGCAAAAAAGTAGAAATTAATCCTACAATTCCACCTATCAAAGCAATTTTCATTGCATCACTCATGCTGCACCTCATTGTAGTGTAAATCATTGAGTTCCCTTGAGAGTCCGGTATTCCTTGCCCGCGCTGATCAGTAAACCTGTAGTGTTTCTTACCCAGTCTATCCTTGATTTTTTCCAGGTTTCCCAGCCATCGGGAAGATGCTTGTCCACAAACATGGCCTTTAAATCCTGTACGGCCACCGCAGACTCACCCTCAACTTCTCTGGTGCCAGGTTTGTTGGCCAGGAGAGCAAAGAGCAGGCCAAATTCACCTGCAGAACCGACAAGATTATCCTCACCCAGAAGCCTGGTAAGCTTCTCCTCCATATCTCGATGAGCTGTGCTCGCTTCTTTATCGGAACCGAAAAGCTTGCTCATCAACCCTAAACCGGTGGTTTCCACGAAATTGACCAGGTCACTGGCTAACAGTGCAGCTGTATTTTTTCCAAACACCTTAGACTTTGCATCGTTGAGCAGATTTTCAGCAATGAAGCATCCAACGTCTGAGCGTTTGATCCAGCCATCCGTTGCCCGGCTTGTCAGCCTTGCAAAATCCGCCTCACTCAGTCGACCTGAATCCAGTACCTTCGGATCTCCCTGAAGAATACCACTGTGGCCTGGGTGAGAACCTTGTGAGCCGGGGAACTCCAGTGAAAACAAGCCGCTCGGTACTGAGTTGTCCAGATTTCCAGAGTCACCCCGCATGAACGCATGGTTGCCGCTCGCAAACAGCGCGAGCAGGTCACCAAGATCGCCACCTCCGGTATTTCCCAGTCTTCTGACGTCCTCGATACTTGCAAGCGGGTTCTCTGCGTTGTTTCGTATGACGAGATTGCCCTGGCTTACGGCACTGCCGATAAACGGGCAGGTAGCTTTTCTTTCCACCAATAAGGCTTTTTCATCGCCATTAAGTTCAACAATTTTGTTGGGGTTGTCACTCATGTAGAATCCTCAAAAATTTGTTTGTCATACCCGACCTCTATTAGTGAGTCCGGTGCTCTGTGTTTTTCACATGCGCCTAATACAAAAAAAGCGTTTTTATCGGCTAGAATTTAAAGTAACTATTTACAGAAGGATATTGTGATCAGAGAAAATTTATTTCTAATAGACAAAATAATTTCCCTCACTCTCTCATTTTTGCTATCCCGATTTATCAGGCACTATCTATCTTTGTGTAATCATTTTAAGGAAAGGAATGTTCAAAAATGAAATAAAAGGCAAACCCTTGTAAACATAGACTAGACTAGCAGTTTTAAATTTCCATATTGAATTTTTAGAAAATTGGTAACTGTGATTTGGGTTATACACAGGATTACCAATGGATAACACTTATCAAAATCTTGGTTAACATTAATAATTAAGCAATTATTCTTATAGGAAACTTTCAGGTCTCATGACAAATTATGCTTGTGGATGCTTGTTAATAGCTTTCCGATTAAGATAGCTGAAGCAATTGTGTGGGATATGTGGATTGCCAGTGGGTAACAACGATGTTTTAAAATTTCTTTCTTAATTTCATTTTATCGCCATCCCGAATCATATGAACGCGGCTGAGAAATGTTTGTCCCAGTAAAACCTCTGTTGGAAAAGAACCTTCCAGAACAGCAGCCTGAACGTTATACATTTGGATATGGCCAATTTTTACCTTGTCAAGGGTGATACGATAGCCTTTTGCAACACCGGATGCGGTGTTTGCCCGCATAGGCGCACCTTTTTTATATTTTAAGCCAATTCGTTTAGCCGTATTGGAATTCAATGCAATGGCTGAGGCCCCGGTATCGATCAAAAACTTGACGGAAAAATTATTAATACTGCCGTGAAGACGAAACATGTTATACATGTCTTTCCAGATCACCAGTTCCTTACCGGGGTCAGCTTTTTTAAAACTGGTGGTAATTTCTGAACCCAGTTTGAATTTTTTCTTCTCACCGTGCAGTTCCAGAAGTGCTGACTCACTGTCTGAACTGATCAATTTGACGCCTTGAAAAGTTTGCCCCTTTTTTAATATCTTCTGACGGCCATCAATGACCAGCATGGCCTTGTCTGTAAATAATGCCATGACCTTGATTTTATGACTGGCATAAGTGTTTGAAAACGGGATTAGAAATATTAAGAATGATAATACGGCCAAAACCATTCGCTTGAAAGTCATTGAGCTAAAGAGATTATTCACTATTATTTTCTCCACAGCAGCACCCGTTAATAAAATTTAACTATCAGAAACAAACAGAACCAGGCGTAAATCCCGGCCAGCACATCGTCTACCATAATACCGAATCCCCCTTGCACCTTTTCATCCAGATAGTGAATCGGCCAGGGTTTTACAATATCAAAAAAGCGGAATAATACGAAACCCAGAAGAACCCATTTCCAGTCCAGTGGGATCAAAAACATGGTGATCCAGAAACCGACAAATTCATCCCAGACAATCCCGGAAAAGTCATGTACCTTTAAATCGTCTGAAGTGACCTGACAAATGGTAATGCCCACATAAAAAGCCAGCACCGTGAGCGTTGCATACAAAAGCCACGGCAATTGTACCAGCAGCAGATACACCGGTATGGCGGCCAGTGTGCCAAAGGTACCCGGCGCCACTTTAGCCAGCCCGGAGCCAAAACCAAAGGCCAGAAAATGCCAGGGATTATGCCAGACCTGATGTCGAGCCCGTATTGCCTCTTTATCCAAAATGATCGTAACCTCCTGAGTGAATAATGTGTTCCTGCCCATCTGCTTTTAACAAACGTAGTCCCTTTTGCGCCATAATGCTACCAATAGCCGTGAACTCGGGGTGTTTTTTCGCGATCACCGGCCAATCCTCTTTTGCCACTGTAAAACAAAGTTCGTAATCATCACCACCGGTCAAGGCTTTTTCCCAGGCGGATTCTTTATCCAGACAGGCCAGTGAGTTCGCCAAGGGTAATTTTTCCAGTTCAAGTTCAGCTCCCACATTACTGGCATTTAGAATATGTCCCAGATCGGCTATCAGACCATCCGAAATGTCCAGTGCAGCATGGGCAATATTCTGCAGACTTAAACCCGCAGCGATGCGTGCCTGAGGGTAATTAAGGGCATCTAAGGCAGCCTGTCTGTCACTGTGTGACAGACAGGCGTAATGCGCATGGTTTTGCTGCAGGGCAATATCCAGTCCGATTGCTGCAGCACCTAATGCACCCGTGAGCACAATGATATCACCCTCTCTGGCGCCAGAGCGTTTCAGGCCGCCCTGTTTGCCCAGATAACCGCAGATCTGGATGGTAACAGACAGGGGACCATGAGTGGTATCACCACCAATAAGGCTCATATTATGTTCTCTGGCCAGAGTAAAAAGAGCTTGAGAAAAGTCGTGCAGCCACGCTTCATGTGAAAATTGCCCGCTCGCTTCCGGCAAAGTCAGGCTCAAAGTAAACCACGCGGGTTCAGCCCCCATGGCGGCCAGATCACTTAAATTAACAGCCAGGGCCTTATAGGCAATTGCATCAGCCGGGGTATTGTCAGGAAAATGCACTCCACTGACCAGAGTGTCAATTGAAAATGCCAGATTAGTCTGTTCTCTAGGGGCAACTATGGCACAGTCATCACCAATTCCCAGCACCAGATCCGGGCGCAAGGGCTGCAAAGGGTCAGAAAAATACGCTTGAATGAGTTGAAATTCTGATCCCGGCATGAGCTTAAATATAATGAGCCAGTGACTATGCTATTTTTTACGTGGTTGTTTGCGACGAGGCGCATTGACTTCAACTTCACGCAATGTGCTGGCAATTTTATCCAGTATGCCATTAATAAATTTATGCCCGTCTTCAGCACCAAATATCTTGGCACTTTTAACCGACTCATTGATCACTACACGATACGGCACATCCCGCCGTTGTTCCAATTCATAGGAACCAATGAGTAAAATGGCCTGTTCAACCGGATCAACCTCAGCAAAAGGCCGGCTTAAAAAAGACACCATATGATCAATTAAAGCCATTTTATGAGCCGTGACAAAGTGCAAAATTTCCTGAAAATAACTGATGTCAGCATCTCCCATATCATGTTCACTAATAAAATGAACTTCTATATCCGAGATATTTTGTCCCGTTAACAGCCAGGAATACAGTGCCTGTACGGCAAATTGTCGAGATTTTGAACGATTTTTCAATGTCTTGGAAACCTGTTTCAGGTGAATTGAAGATCTGCTTTAATTAACTAAGCAAAGTTTTTTAACAAGTTGACCATCTCAATGGCTGACAATGCAGCTTCTGTGCCCTTGTTACCGGCTTTGGTCCCGGAACGTTCGATTGCCTGTTCAATGCTGTCAACCGTCAATACGCCAAAGGCCACCGGTAGATCATACTGCATACAGACCTGAGCCAGACCTTTGGAATTTTCATTGGCAACAAAATCAAAATGCGGTGTGCCGCCGCGAATAACAGCACCCAGAGCAATAATTGCATCGTATTTTTTAGCTGCCGCCATGCGCTGGGCTGCCAGAGGAATTTCCACAGCACCCGGCACTCGAACGATTTCAATATCGTCTTCCTTACCGCCGTGTCTTAAAATGGTATCAATGGCACCACTGAGTAAAGATTCAACCACAAAACTATTAAAACGACTGACTACAATACCAAACTTGGCACCATCAACAACCATTTCACCTGCAAATGTTTTAATACTCATTTTTTATCCCGATTCGATTAATCTTTAATACAGTCTTGAGTTAAAAGCCTTGAATCTCCAGCACCTTGAACGTTCTCATTATTAGTAACTTA
>CBDTVA010000225.1:0-5255 GCA_965363935.1 uncultured Gammaproteobacteria bacterium
TTTTTTCCCTGTGCAGCTTGTTGTGAAACACGTTGTGCAATGGATAGACCCAGAATAAGTCCGGAAAAAGCAGCCACAACGGCCAGAAAGTCAGTCAGTCCCGGCCACCATAACCTGGAGATAAAAGCGGCCAGGCCGGCAAAAAGAATCATTATCAGCAATGGCAGTAGATACATCAGAAACGAGCCGCTCAGTAACGCAGATTCTTCTATACCAATGATCACTTTATCTCCAATTTTTACATCGTGCGAATTCAGACAGCGAACATAAGCTGCTTTATTAGCCAAAAATTTTGCTAACACCTGTGTACCACAGCCTCCTTTTGCAGAGCATTGACCACAACTGGATTGTCGCTGGGTCTGAACCCAGACATAATCACCTTCTCGGTCTACCACAGTTGCCTGTTCTTCAATCATTTAACTTTATCCTGTCAGAGATTTAAGCACAGAATTAATCAAGGGTTGATGGCTTCAAGGATCTGTAAGGCACTATCGATGGGAATCGCACCCAGGACCGTGACCTGGTGCTGGCCAATAGTTTTACCCGCCACACTCATAGGACCAAACTTAAGCACACCGTCAATTGCTTTGTCCACCTTGCCTATATCTTCTATAAAAACAGAAGCGGTTGCCAATCCATCACTTAATTGAAACTGCCGGGCTGAACGCCCGCTATGTTTAATAAAATCTTTGCGAAAAGAAATTGGCACATAGCCATCGGGTAATTTTTGTGCATTAAAATACTGCTCATAGGCTTCAGAAAGTCCGGAAAACAGGTCCTGACAAGCCGGTAAATTTCCAGGCAGTTTAATGCGCTGCAATTGTTGCGTTTTATTTTGTTGAGCATTTAAATTAATGTTGGTAAAAAAGTACTGTTCAACTGCTTTGCCATTTTGGTTAAGCAACTTATATTTCAATAAGGTAGCAGATTCTGGCTCAAACCAGAGTTGATAACCATAACGATAAGGATCTTTAGCCTGAATAACTAATCTTACTGTCTGATTTCCAGCCACATTTTCGTTCTTTGACTTTTCGTTCTTAAGCTTTTCGTTCTTAAGGATGGAAGAGTCAGGCAATGGCTGATCATACAAAGAAAAATCATAATATTTTTTTAATTCCTGAAAATAATTATTGACCCGGAAAGGAAAACTGGATGACATGGCATAGAATTGGTATTGCCAGCCATTATCAAGCAGACAATGCTGGTTCTGTAATATCCGTTTATTGTTACTTTTAGACCCGTCTAGTGGTACAAATCGTTCAACAATTTGACCATCATCATCAATATCTCTGAGTACTTTTATAGTTTGTACCTGATCTTCAAATATATAAACAAATGTGCCTGAAAATAATTGACTTGAGCCCTTACGGACAAAATCATGGAGAAGTTTTTCTATAGAAGCATGAGATGATGCCTGCCCATCTGAAGTATTAGCGGAGGAAGTGAAAGTAAGTAACAACACCCACAGTAGCAATAAGGAAGGGAATTTCAAGTCTGCCAATTTTCTGCAATGTGCATACTTTTTTACTAACATACCTAAACAACCATTTCTTAGCGACCCTATCTTAGTGACCATAGAAACAATCAGACCCTATTTTAACATCCATCGTTTAAATATCATTTCATCATTACTCGCTGAATTGATAATTTGCCGCCCGGACTTTTGGCTGCAGGTTATAAGCAGCTCTATGAGTTTCATATTCATTGATGTATTGCCGAACCTGTCTGGAGAGTTCTGGATCTGCTTCTATCCAGCGATATTGTTGTTTCAGGTTATCACTCCTCGTTGTTGCAGCTGTGGTAGCAATCAGATGTGCAGGCAATTCAGATGATGCCTGGATCAGCGAAGTCGTCTGGACAAAAGAGGGGGCTTGCAGATCAGAGCTGGCCAGCATATTGTTATTCAAATTAACTTTATTTTCACCGGGTGATTCGAAATGCTGCAAAGTAAACAGAGTCGCCATCATGACTGAAGCAGCTACCGAAATTCCACTGACGACTTTATTACCAAGTAATTGCCTGAACCAGTCAGATCGGATCACCTGTTCTGTACGAACAGCTTTCAGATTAACAGACTCATCAACATAATGGGCGGGCAGTTCTTCCAGAACCGCGGCAATACGATGTTGCAGATTACTGTTTAATAAAGGCTCTTGTGTCTGATCACGCAAACTGTCATTAACCAGTTGCAATCGAATAAACTTTTCCATATAGTCTGGCTCAATGAGTAACGCATCAACAATTTGAGAGGTTTCAATATCAGACTGCTCTGCATCCATAAACGCAGATAGGCTTTCATTTTTTTGTTGTTCTTTTTCAGATATACTCATGACAATCAACTCTAAATATTTTTTGATATAGATCACCAGACAGCTTTTTAAGTTAATTCAGGGTTGAATAACAAGCCATCTGTCACGTTATTCTATTAAAGCTTTAATTTCATTATCTATTGCTTCCCTGGCTCTAAAAATCCTGGAACGGACTGTACCGACAGGGCACTCCATTACATGAGCGATTTCATCATAACTCATGGCCTCAAATTCACGCAGGGTAATGGCTATTTTTAATTCCTCCGGCAAATCGGAAATGGACTTATCAATCGCATTTTTAATTTCCTGTTTAATCAAATTGGCTTCAGGTGTCGTATTATCATGCAGGGCACTGCCGCCATCATAGTATTCCGCTTCCATTGCATCGACATCAAAACGCGGCGGTCTGCGACTTTGTGCGGTAAGATAATTTTTCGCTGTATTAATGGCAATACGATAAAGCCAGGTATAAAACGCGCTGTCCCCTCTAAATCTTGGTAATGCTTTATAAGCCTTGATAAATGATTCCTGAACCACATCCAATACATCATCATTGTCACGGACATAAGGTGTTATCAACTTGGCCAGTTTATGTTGATATTTTATCACTAAAAGATCAAATGCACTTTTATCACCCCGTTGTACCCTTTTGACTATCTCCAGATCTATTTTGTTTTGCGATGCATTATCGCTCATTGGTTCCTCATTTTTAACTTAAGGGTCATCGGCTTAATATACCATTTTTTTTATATAAACAGCTATACAGTCTGTACCCCCGCATTGAAAACAAGCCCTAAACAATCCTATAAATGGATATTTCCGATTCCTCGACAATTAAGACATGAATTAAAAAAGAAAGTTCAGCTTCAAACCCCCGATTTATTGATTTCAATCAATAAATTTTAGATTAGAAGTTAATCTTGATTTATAACCTGTTTAATCACCCGGTTCAGTATGTTTATGCTGGATTATTGTGCATAATAAACAATTAATTTACACTAAGGGCAGCCTTAAATCTGGAACTTATGAATACTGAGTGTTTTGATGTCGTTATTGTTGGTACTGGGGCTGCCGGATTAACGGTAGCACTGGAATTGGCTGAGAAAAGCCTGCCATCAACTGAATCAGTCGCTGAACCTAAAATTGCGCTCATTTCCAAAGGCCCTATCAGTGAAGGTTCAACCCGCTATGCTCAGGGGGGGGTTGCTGCCGTTCTGGATGAAATCAATGACAGCATTGATGCTCATATTCAGGATACCCTGAATGCCGGAGCGGGTTTGTGTCACCTCGATAGTGTCAAGTTTACAATTGAACACAGTAAAGAAGCCATTCAGTGGGTTATTGATCAAGGCGTTAAATTCTCCCTGGAAGCTGATAGTGACAATTATCACCTTACCCGGGAAGGTGGTCATAGCCAACGCCGGGTTATTCATGCAGCAGATGCTACTGGTAAAGCAATTTCTGACGGACTGATAGCCCGGGTAAACCAGCATCCCAATATTACCGTATTCGAACATTATCTGGCCGTCGATCTCATTTTATCGGCTAAAGATCGTCAACAATGTGTTGGTATTTATTTACTGGATACCCATAGCAACGAGGTCATTGAAGTACCAGCCAAATTTACCGTCCTTGCAACCGGCGGTGCCAGCAAGGTTTATCTTTACACCAGCAATCCAGACAGCTCTACGGGTGATGGAATTGCCATGGCATGGCGGGCAGGATGCCGGGTAGCCAATATGGAATTCAATCAGTTTCATCCTACCTGCCTATATCATCCCAAAGCTAAATCCTTTTTGATCTCAGAAGCTTTACGCGGTGAAGGTGCAAAATTAAAACTCATTGACGGTTCTCCATTTATGCATAAATTTGATGCACGCGAAGAACTTGCACCCAGAGACATCGTTGCCCAGGCAATTGATTATGAAATGAAACGCACTGGCTCTGATTATGTCTGTCTTGATATTACTCATAAGTCCCCTGATTTTATCAAGGATCACTTTCCAAATATTTACCAGCGCTGTTTGACTTTTAATATTGATATCACCAAAGAACCCATACCGGTGGTACCTGCTGCCCACTATACCTGTGGCGGTATAATGACCGATCTGGATGGACAAACCGATATATCCAATTTATACGCCATTGGTGAAACTACTTTTACCGGACTGCATGGCGCCAATCGTATGGCCAGCAATTCGTTACTGGAATGTCTGGTCTTTGCTAAGGCAGCAGCAGAAAAAATCAAAGAGAAACTGCAACAGAATAAATGTGTAATGCTGCAACCGTGGGATGACAGTCGTGTTACCGGCTCAGAAGAAGGCGTTGTGGTCACCCACAACTGGGATGAATTGCGCCGTGTTATGTGGAACTACGTGGGCATAGTCCGTAAGAACAAACGCCTGATACTGGCTAAACAGAGAATTGATTTATTTAAACGGGAGATTGATGATTATTATCGGCAATATCTTATTAACAGTGACTTGATTGAGCTGAGAAATCTGGTCACTATTGCAGAATTAATTATTAATAGCGCCATGCAGCGCAAGGAAAGCCGCGGCTTGCACTATATGATAGATTACCCTTTCAAAGATGATAAAAAGTTTCTTAAAGACACCATTTTAATACCGTCAAATTATAAGGTATTAAAGCAATAGGGATTTGTCAGATCTACTTTATGTTTTTATGTTTATGAGTCTGGTCAAGTGTATTGGAAAAACTTCTAAAGCGTAAATAGCGTTTTAACTGTCGAAAGTTATCAGCACCGATACTCTCTGCAGTCAAAATGACAGAATACGTTTTTCGCAAGACGGGTAGTACAGATCTCACTGAATGCCAATAAAGGGCAAAAGACCTGTATAAAGTTGAGGACTCTTGTACGGTTGAGGACTCTTGTACAGTTGATGACTCTTGTACGGTTGATGACTCTATAGTGCGGGGATGACT
>CBDTVA010000226.1:0-5242 GCA_965363935.1 uncultured Gammaproteobacteria bacterium
CAGAACCACGTTACGACCTTTTGGTCCCAGTGTCACTTTAACTGCATTGGCCAGTGTATTGACACCGGCGATCATTAGATGACGCGCGTCATCACCAAATTTTACTTCTTTAGCTGGCATTTTTTATACCTCAAAAATTATATTCTTTAATAAAAGAGTCAAAAAGTGTTAGGTTATTGAAATCAGTCTATTAACTTCATTTATTCAACGACAGCTAATACGTCTTCTTCACGCATAATCAGCAGTGTTTCATTGTTAACCTTAACTTCGCTTCCTGAATATTTTCCGAAAATCACTTTATCACCAGTTCTGACTTCCATTGCAATAAGGTCGCCATTATCAGCAGTGCGACCTTTACCAATTGCAACAATTTCACCTTCAGATGGTTTTTCAGTTGCAGAATCTGGAATGTAAATACCACCAGCAGTTTTTGTTTCTTCTTCAAGACGGCGCACAACGATGCGATCACCTAGTGGACGAATGTTCACGTTAACTTTTCTCCTTCAGACTTTTAGCACTCTCATACGTAGAGTGCCAATCACCACAGTTAAAAAAACCGGCTTGCTCTTCACCTTAATCTGTAATTTCAGGTTCTAAACCATCCGGGAATTGATTTGATGTTTGTTTAATTTGGGACGGGTGTGTTTTTTTCAAGTACTCGAATTTGAAATTTGTAAAAAAACATCTTTATTTGTAAAAAATAACCCGCCTGTCCATTTTTATATAATAGTTAGCTAATATAAAAGCAACAAATATTTTTATTTCCTGTCATCATCAGACTCAACCCTGCCTTCAATAATATCACGATGATGAAGTCTATTTTGAGCACGCTGATGTTGTTGTTCCGGAGTCAAATCTTCATATTCGCCTTCAAAAAAATCACTCCTGGAAGTTTGAAAGCGTGTTTTAAGCATGGCACTGCCGATCAAGCGTCTGGCCAGAAACATTCTTAAGGGAGGAATTAATAACAAAAAACCCAGTGCATCGGTAAAAAAACCGGGGATCAGCAAACAAATTGCCGCGAAAAGCAGCATGATACCTTCAAACATTTCAGTAGCAGGCACAATGCCCTGACGCATAGACATTTGAGCTTTCTGGATAGTTGAAAATCCCTGAATCCGGATCAGCGTCACACCCAGAACAGCGGTAAACACGACGGCAATAACGGTAGGAAACGCCCCGACAACTCCCCCTACTTCAATCAGTAAGTAGATTTCCAGAAGAGGAATTACAATAAAAAACAACAGTATAAAGGGTAATATTGGCATAATTGTCTCAACAAAATAGTATAGAATTTCTGGCTTCTGTCAGCTCTGTTGCATAACAACGGAGTGACCAAAAACATCACTCTCACTCAGCAATGATCACAATAATATAATTTAGCTCCTGAACTGATTTTAAAAACAGTCCTGGAGCGATTTTTAAAATCAGTTCTGAGTAAGCTTGTAATAAGTTAGTGAATTTTAAGTTACTTAGAAGTATCATGCCTGTTCAGAAGATCAACACAACTCTTGATCAAACGGGCCGATGGCTAATAATAGCTGATGGCTCATTTCTAGCTGACGGCTCATTTCTAGCTGATGGCTCATTTTCTAGCTGACGGCTCTTTATTATTTATGGGGTGAGGGAAAGTTTTTTTCAAATGACAAAAATCAAAACATCTGACAGTTCTCAATATCAACTGGTTCTGTGTACCTGTCCCGATGAGGAAGCCGCTATCAATATTGCGGAGAATATTGTTGCCCAGCGACTGGCAGCCTGTGTCAATGTATTGCCGGCAGTCTATTCCGTATATCACTGGCAGGACAATGTTGAATCAGCCAAAGAAAACATGATACTGATAAAAACCACCCAGGAAAAGTACAGTTCTCTGGAAAAAGTAATCACTTCACTACACCCTTATGAGGTTCCGGAAATAATTGCCATCAATATCAATAGTGGTTTACCGGAATATCTAAAATGGATAGAAAGTAGTATAAACTAAACCAGATGAACGTGACTCATTCTCAGACAGGCTGTCCCTGGAAGCCTGAAAGCATTCAGTTGCATTACGGGTCTTATCAAGAACATATCAAAAAATAATTACAGCGGTCTGAAACAATGTTAATTCGATTTATTTTACTTTTTTGTCTGTCACTACTTTCTTTTTACGCCCTGGCAGAAGAGGAATTCCTGCCTCCCGAGCAGGCATTTGCCATACAACCCAGCAAAGTAAATTCTTCAGATCAGGGCAATTACGTGATTGTCACCTGGAAAATAGCCGATGGTTATTATATTTATCGGGACAAGGTGTCCTTTACTGTAAAAGATGACAGCCTGGTTTTGGGTGATGTGGAATTATCACCCAGCGAAACCAAAGAAGACCCTTATTTTGGCAAAATTCAGATTTATAAAAACGAATTAACGGCAAAAATCCCCTTTACTTCCAGCAAAAAAAAAGATGAGTTACTCTTTCTGAGCGCAAAATCTCAGGGCTGTGCATCCGGGGGGATCTGTTACCCGCCAATGAAACAAACCATTTCTTTTATGCAGCCCGTTGTTGCCCAACCCAAAGCCAGCATAGTAGCAAAAACTGACCAGGCAGCAACGGATGACAGTACTCAAAGCACCCGCAATAGCCCTATAAACGATCTGAACGCCTTGTCCTCTCTTGGTGATAGTGCTGTAGCAGAAGATGACTTTCTGGATATTGAAGAGGCCTTTAAATTTTCCCTCTCGGTTAACAAAAACAATCTGCTTTCAGCCATCTGGTCCATTGCTGACAAACATTATCTATACAAAAACAAATTCAAGTTTGAATTAATCGATGCCAATGGCTTTTCCATTGAAGCGCCTGAAATGCCCAAAGGTAAAGCTAAAAGCGATGAATATCTGGGCGATTATGAAGCCTATTATAACGATCTGGTCATTGATATCCCAATAACCGGGGCAGGTGATACTTCCAGGCCATTAGCAGTCAAAGTCACTTATCAGGGTTGTGCAGAGTCAGGGATCTGTTATCCCAAAGTCACTAAGAATATTGAACTGGATGTATCTGGCTTCTCAACGAAGCTGATTAGTAGCCAGCAAGCATCCTCTGCTGCTGACAGTGCTTTGGCTTTATCAGGCAGGAAGACCGCTAGTAAAGAAGTCATTCAATCTGAACAAGATGCACTGGCAGGATTGCTAAGTTCGGAAAATACCTTCATCGCCCTGCTGACCTTTTTCCTGATTGGTCTGGGCCTGGCTTTTACTCCCTGTGTATTCCCCATGATCCCGATTCTGTCTGGCATTGTTGCAGGTCAGGGTAGTAAAGCCAGCAATAACGCCTTTGTCATGTCCGTGGTCTATGTACTGTCCATGGCAGTGGTTTATACCCTGGTGGGCATTGTAGCCGGTCTGTCTGGCAAAAATATTCAGGTCATCTTCCAGAATCCATGGGTACTTGGCAGCTTTGCCTTAATCTTTGTCTTACTGTCTCTATCAATGTTCGGCTTTTATAATCTGCAATTACCCTCATCCCTGCAATCCAAACTGTCGGAATTCAGTAATAAGCAAGAGGGCGGCACACTGATCGGTGTATCAATTATGGGCGTATTATCGGCTCTGATTGTGGGTCCCTGCATGGCACCGCCGTTGATGGGAATTTTATTATTTATTGGTCAGACCGGGGATCCCATTCTGGGCGGCAGTGCCCTGTTTATCATGAGCCTGGGCATGGGAGTCCCCCTGGTTATAATTGGCACATCTGCCGGCAAACTAATGCCCAGAGCGGGTGTCTGGATGGATACGGTTAAAGCCATCTTTGGAGTAAGCATGCTGGCCGTGGCAATCTGGATGCTGGAAAGGGTATTATCTGAAATCATCATTATGTGGTTATGGGCCCTGTTACTATTTGCATCTGGTATTTACATGGGTGCCCTGACGCCAATTCATGATAATACTACGGGTTGGTCACGGCTCTGGAAGGCCCTGGGGCTGATTATGATGCTTTACGCAAGCTTACTGATCATCGGCGCTTCTTCCGGAAACGCCGATTATTTCCAGCCACTAAAGAACCAGAACGTTTATACTGCATCAGGAAACTCTGAACCACAGCATGTGGCTTTTGAAAGAATTAAATCCGTTGCAGACTTAAACCAGAAGCTGGCCATAGCAAAACAACAGAACAGGCATGTAATGCTGGACTTTTATGCTGACTGGTGCACTTATTGTAAAAGTATGGAAAATACTACCTTCAAATCGGACAAAGTGCTGTCTGCTCTGGAAAATTTCGTTGTTTTACAGGCGGATGTTACTGCTATGGATAAAACGGATGAAGAGCTCTTGAAAAGCTACCAGATCCCGGCGCCACCAGCCATTTTATTCTTTGCAGCACAATCGGGTGAAGCTCGAAACTTCAGGGTTGTTGGTTACAAGGATGGCGATGATTTTGCCCGGCATGTTCACTTATTCATGCAACAGAATTAAATGGCTGACTAAGGGCAGGTCTCAGGTAAAAACACAGACAGCTAACTTAGCACCTCATACCTGCATCGAAAAACTTATGAAAAATTTATTTATCAGCATTATTGTTCTTTTCGTGTTGGGCTTCTTATGGCTGCTTTTTAGTCATGAGCCCAGGCAGGCTGGTACTAACAGCCCTGAAGTCGTTAGCAAATCGCATTCGCTCAAGCGCCAGGACTTCACGCTGCCTGACCTGAATGACCAGCAACAAAATTTTTCGCAATGGAATAACAAGGTTGTCCTGCTCAATTTCTGGGCCACCTGGTGTCCTCCCTGTCGACGCGAAATGCCTGATTTTATAGATGTCTATAATAAATACAAAGATAAGGACTTTATCGTTGTAGGAGTGGGTATTGATGATCAACAAAAAATTGCGCAGTTCGTCAAAAAGCTAGGGGTCAACTATCCTGTTCTGGTGGGAGGAAGTTCTGCCATGCAGGTATCTTACCAATATGGAAATCATAATGGCGCCCTGCCCTATAGTATTATCATTGATAAGCAGGGAATCATCCGCTATCGCGCAGGCGGATTAATTTCCCGGCAAAAATTATTACGCCAGATTGAACCCTTGCTCTAACAGCAGGATCCCCCTGAAAAAGCAGTTCACTTTTCATAGACTTAAACCGATTTTGCAATGATTGTGCAAGCAAATGCTGCAAAAAGCAAAAGGCCCAACTATTTTACTAATATCTCTGGACAAAACAGGGTATCTATTGCACAATAATTACCGTTGTTTAACTTTTGCGCTCAATCGGCA
>CBDTVA010000227.1:0-5223 GCA_965363935.1 uncultured Gammaproteobacteria bacterium
TATTAATTTTCTATTGATTGTTATTATCATAATGTTCTTCAATCCGAAGTAAATCTTCACCTAACCTGACCGGAATATCCATAGAGTCATGTAAAATGGTCATAATACCAATGACTCTGCCAGATAATTCACGGAAGAATATGTAATGATGTTTAAAATGGCTAAAATAAACTGGAATCTCCAGATCATCAGGTACTGCAAGGTTTCCAGGCAATGAACGCCATAGCAATTTATTTTCAGATAACTTTGCAAGGTGCTGATGTAATTCAGTAATATACTTCTCAGCCTGCTTCTCTCCCCAATTTTCAAGGGTATAGTCCCATATCTCATCTTGGCGACTATCAGCAGTACGAAAGAAGCGGTATTTTGCCATTATGCTTTCTTTTTATTACGTGAAATGACATCAGCGGCAGTGACTACATGATAATCATCTTTGCTGGCTCTAAGGGCGGGTTCTAACTCCTGACGCAGCCAATCTCGTGCCTCTTGGCGACTTTTAAGATCCTGACGGATCAAAGCACGAATATATTCACTTGAATTCTCGTACAGACCATTCGTTCCTGTCTGCTGGAGTAAATGCTTCTTTAACTCTCCAGTTATTCGGACATTGACATTTTCGGATACCATGATGATTTGCTCCTGATAAAATGATAACTAATTATAATTATGGCACTGTAAATAATAAATGCAATATAATTTACATATCATTGGTTTACTATTAATTGCCCTATTTGATCTGACCACTGTTCAAGAGCCACTTTTCGGTCATCAAGCATCTCGTCCCGATTATAGGTTTGCATAATTTTGGGCATTTTATGACCTAACTTGAGAGTACCGAGTTTTTGGGGCAGCTATTGGCCAGTCGGAGATACGCTATTGAACGGCTGTTTTGTGGTGGAAGCCGACCTTCGGTGAAAATGCAGGTTTCGACCATTCCATTAGTCTGGACCCAAACCAGAATTATTAGAAGATTCTTATACAGAAATTTTAGGCGTATAGCGGCAATTTTAAGGTGCCAGAATAAATTGGCTCGAATGGCCTGGGCAATAACCGTTTCTGGACAACAATACAGTCCAGCTTAAAATTAAGAGAAAATAAACACTTCTAAAAATTGCGATAGTTAACAACAAGATGGTTTTACGGGTCAAACCGACATATTGAAAACCTGAAGATCTCAGTGTTATTTGATACCGACAACCTGATGAGGACAATATGTGCTGATAACATCCTGGTTAGAAGATAATAAGTCTTCATTAAAAACAGTATATATGACTGCAATCCTGTCACTGCTATTTAAGTTCTTGCCATACGAGAGGAGACCATATAAGAGATCTGGATAAGAATCCTGCTCATTTAAATAAGACAGAGAGTTTTCATATCACTCTCATCGATTCTGATTATTGGTTTGTCTTTTTTATGACAATAGGCAATCAGAGAGCCTATAAGGTTTAACATAAACCCAAGGACTTCATAGTGTGGCAAGTAAAATACATCGTGCTGGCTGGGATAGTAAATTTAGGGCTGAAATATTATTTGGTCAATAAGTGAGCAGAGTATACTCCCACCCTGACTCTACAATTAGTAAAATATAATCTCATTTTACCAATTGTTCAACTTTTGTTATTCTGACTCTATAAGACATTTTTTATGGAGAACCATATGAGTACCCTATCTGAAGAAGCCACTATTAATAAAATTAAGCAACGAGAAACTTTTACAGCAACGATAGATGGCGGTGGATTTACGCTTAAAATTGAAAAATACGAGCCCGCACTTTGTGCCGCTATTCATAATGGCGGTAATCTCCGTACAGAATTAGTAGATAACTGCTTACTCTCTCAGGATGAACGTTATTATGAAGAAGATCCTTATACGGGCACGTTTATTGAACAGCAGGCTATTACACTGATAGCTAGCGATTCGCGCTATGAATATGATTTAAATCGAAATACCGATGAGAGTGTTTATAAAACAGCCTGGGGTAAAGAGGTCTGGAAAGAGCCATTATCAGAAGAAGCCATTGCCACCAGTAAGGCAAAACATGCACAGTTTTATCGCATTGTTTCTGCAATTGTTGAAGCACTGGCTGAAGACTTTGGTCAATGCATTGTCTATGACAACCACTCATATAATTACCGCCGTCATGAACGCACTGATTTACCCGTTCTTAACCTGGGCACAACATCAGTTAAAAGTGACAGCTGGCGTCCTATTATTGATTCCTGGCTGGATGCACTGAAAAGCATGAAAGTGGAAGGTGTTGAAATTACTGCCGCAGAAAATGATATTTTTTATGGCAAAGGCTATTTAGCAGGTCATTGTCATGGTTTATATGACAATGTTTTAGTACTGGCCACTGAATTCAAAAAAGTGTTTATGAATGAACTAACGGGTGAAGCTGATCCTACGATATTGGCTTCAATGCAGGAAGTTTATAATAAAACTGTAAAGCAGCATATAGCAGACTGCGCTCAATAAATGCTAGAGACGTTGCATGAAACGTCTCTACTCCAAGCTACATATCCCAGCCAAAGACATTACGTACGACAGACCAGCGAGGTTCTTTCTTCTTAGGATCTTCTCCAAGTATCCAGTATTGATAAACCTTATCCATAAAGCCATTATCTTTTTTAAGGTCTAACCAGGTGTTAAGATATTCAGAAAAGGCCAGTTGATTCTTTGGCAATTTAAATGCCGCTGGCACTTTAAGTTTAAGACCTTTGGGGACCACAACGGTATACTCAGGATACAATAAACTCCATGCTGATCCTGCCTCCGTAGAGTGAATAAGTGCATCGGCCTCTTTATGCATACCCTTATAAAATTCTCTTGGATTAGCGACTTCAATGATTTTTGCATGAGGGAATAATTTTCGTACCAATTGTGAATAATAGCCACTTTTGGGTGCTGCAAGTTTTAGATCTTCCTTTTTATTCATATATTCCAGCGTGGAATATTCATCTCTAAAATTATCAAGCACAATAACACCAGCAGTATGGTAGATATAAGGCTTGGTAAATGTCGCTTTAAGTGCGCTCTTTGGTGTAATCGCAATCGCACCAATTACAATATCTATGCGCCCATCAGACAGCATTTCAACCTCAATACCCCTTTGCTTAATATGGGAGTATTCAATTTTGAAATTAAGATCATTTGCCAGCTCATGAATAATTTCCATATCATAACCGACTAATTCAGCTTTATTATTGCGGAATGAATAAGGCAATGTATTAGAAAAATACCCCACACGAATCACGCCACGCTCAAGAATAACATCTAACCTTGGGCGAGCCTGATCCGCTTCGCTCAGTGCTTCTGGCTTACGGGCTTGCTTAATTGGCGACTGAGTACCAATAAGACTCATTGATTCAAAACTTCTGGTGCCTTCATATTCATACGGAATGATATTGGTCAAAACCACACCCGTTAATATCATAACCCCTGTCGTCACACCAAGATGAAGTGCAATTGCCTGAAACATTTTATGCCATTTCAAACGATGGACCACTGCAGAAGCGACCAATAAGGTCACAACAAAACCGTGTAAAGCCGCCAATCCTGTGGCAACTCGAGCCGTGACGACACTTCCTAGAAGATAGAGTTGAAATTGATCCGCAGGAAGCCCAAAGAAATCCAGTAAAAAAGGAATCGCTACCGCCATACTGCCAAAGGCTGTTAATGCCCCCATCGTAATATAGGAGGGATACTGTTCAATCGTTAAAGGTGAGCCGACATACCAAGATGAAAACAAAATAAAGCCAAGACCCAGTAAAGTACCAGTACTCGGAAAACTATAGGCCGTCGGCACTAGAACATCAACCGTTGACATCGTTTCTTCACAAGCCATCTCCTGTTCTTCCAACATAGCTTTAGATCGTTCAATAATCATCGGCAGAACAACTAAGACTGTTCCTGTCGCAACAGCAGTGATCACTGCTTCACCTGAAACGGATAAAATCTGTCGATAAGAAAAAGGCGTTGCCCAATGAAGAATTAATGGCAATAAAACGAGTCCCAATAAAGCGGCAGCAATAAGATAAACCCATAAAAAGACCTGTAAACGCCCTAATTCTTCAGGATCCAAAGTACCAGCTGCAGATGAAGAAATGGCAAAAATACCCAGTGGTGCTAACTTCGCAACAAAAGAAGCCACCCCCATTAAGGTATCACTAACACTGGTCGTTAAAGCAATGAAAGTCTCTTTATCTTTGACTGAAATGAGTGCAATGCCCATTAACAAAGAAAACAAAACCACTGCAGGCACAATCGTATTAGACAATGAAGCAAAAATATTGGAAGGAATGTACAAATCAACAAAATTAAACTGTACAGTTTCAGCGACAAGACTGGAACTGAAGAACCCCGAAGTCTCCCAATTGGGATAAGCCAGCGGCAGTAAAACAAGCGTCAGCATCACAGCCAACCAGATAATAAGAATGACTCTGATTGCCTTCATACCGATTCGGCCTGCCATATGACTGTCCAGTCGACCCAAACCACCAATAATGGAAACCAGAACATAAGGTAATACGGTCATTTGCAGCAACCGAATATAGGCAACACCAACCAACTCCAGGTTACCCATCATCTCACCGAAAATCAGACCTGCTGATATACCCAGAATCAAAGCAAGAATAACCCGCTTGAAGGGGCTTAAATTATTGTAAAATCGCACGACTAGCATTATTCATTCCTTAGCATCTATCAATGAATATTATCAACATAAAAATGTTGAATCATTTTATATTAAACGGTATTAAAAATCTCAATTTAAATTCACTGCTTTAGGCAGGGCCGGATCATACTTACTAAACCAGGAATCATTTTTTATAATAAATATAAAAATATTTTGAACTTATTTGAATTTTAAAGATCAGATCAGTAACTGACTTTATTATGAATATTGATTAAAGATTTTTTCATTAGTCGAAAAAAAATATTTAACTCGTTCTTTATTAAATCCGCCATAGGTCTAAACAAATAAAATATTATCGAACCATTTTATTTTTGTAAAAACATGTTCTTTCATACATTACATACTTATTTTATCAATTCGTTTTTAAAACTTTAAATATTATTACATTTATTCATTTTTATATAGCGGCTTTGAGCATTAAAGAGACCATCAAGAAGCTGTATTCGAATGATCGCTTTCGGGCAATATGAAAGGGCGTGATCATGATCTGATGTTCATAAATCTCAAGCTGCCACAGGAAAGCCATA
>CBDTVA010000228.1:0-5210 GCA_965363935.1 uncultured Gammaproteobacteria bacterium
CCGTGAATCTTTATGATGAGAAAAAACATACCGTTGATCAGATTTGCGAAATGATGGGAGTTTCAAAGCCGACGCTTTACAAGTATATCGAAGCCTCAAGAAAAAACATTTTATGATGTTAAAATCAGAATTGTCATTTTTTGGGGTTATTCCACAGCAAGTGTTTTCAAGTTAGACCTTATCGGGGGATGGGCAAAAATAGCCTTTATATGAATTTTGTTCTAACAGGATAATTATCTTCCAGCCATAACTTGTACAGATGAGTTATACCAGAGCAAAACCTGTACCACTACCTCCCCATGTGCAGATTGATTCCCTTAGAATTTAAAGCCTTGCACTAACTGTTTCAGCTGTGATGCCTGCTCGGCAACTGATGTGCTGGCCGAAGCTACCTCATTGGCTCTAACCGTAGACGACTCAACCATCTTGCTGATGCTGATAATATTATTGTCTATGTTTTTAGAGGCCAGGCTTTGTTCCTCTGCACTCTGAGCTATAGCGTGGTTCATAGTAATAATTAATCCAGTTGCCTGCTTTATTTCCGTCAGAGAATTCCCAGCTTCGGCTGCTCGTTCAACACTGGTCGCCGCCTTATCCCGACCTGAATTCATGGCTCCAACCGCCTGAGCAGTACCGGTTTGTAATTGTTCGATTATGACTTTGATTTCCTCTGTCGAGTCATGCGTCCTGCTCGCCAGAGTACGGACTTCATCGGCGACCACAGCAAATCCGCGACCCTGTTCACCGGCACGGGCGGCTTCGATAGCAGCGTTGAGTGCGAGTAAATTGGTTTGTTCCGCTATTCCCCTGATGACATCTAACACGCCACCGATGCTGTCACTTTGCGACACCAGTTTTTCAATTACTACCGCAGTGGATTCGACTTCACTGGCCAGCTCATTAATAGCACCGATCGTCTCTTTTACAATCGCAGTACCTTTGTCCACATTTCTATCAGTGCCCTGAGCAGCATTCACTGCCTGTTTGGTATGCTCAGCTACCTGCTTAACCGTCGAAGACATTTCTGCCGCAGACGCACTGGTATCTTTCATGGCGGCTTGTTGTTCGAGGGCATTGTCCCTGGCCTTGTCGGTAACAGCGGATGTCTGCTCTGAAGTACTTGCGAGACTGATGGCGCTAGTTTGAACCTGTGCAAATGTCTCGGAAATACTTTCCTGTAATTTTTTTAATGCAGCCAACAACTGTCCAGTCTCATCATTGTTGCGGGCTTTTATGTCATGGGTAAAATCACCATCAGACATTTTCGTACTCATTCTGACAGCATAGGCCAATGGCTTTATTATGGCGCGTACCAGCATAAAACCAGAAAACAATCCCACCAGTGAACCGAGGAGAACCACCAAACTAATGGTAGTGAATGCACTCTGTACACTCTGTTCAGCGATGCTGACAGTAGATTGATTGATTTGCTCTGCCGATTTGGAAAAATTCGCTATGATGTTCTGATATTGCAGTGCGCTTTGATCAAGTTCCTTACGCATAGATAGATATTTGAATTTTTCTGAGATCAATTTTTGCTGGGTCTTTAACAAACCGTTATCACCTTTAACGAGTTTGACAAATACTTTAAAGGATGTAGGAACCTCTTTAATTAACGCCTTGTCTTCACCAGTTCTCACCCTTCTGGCTAGTATTTTTAATTTCTTATTTTGTTTTTTAATTAATTTGTCGACAGACGTACTCAAATTTTCCAATTGTTCGCTGGTCGTTGCAGCAATCATCTGATTGGAAATATCCTGCAGTTGAGTAATGTATCCATTTGCCGCGTAGCTGTTTTTGATAACAGGAAAAACTTCGTTGAAGACTTTCTCAAGTGCGGTATCAATGGTATCTAAATCGGCATCACCCGATTGAATTAACGTTTTTAAAAAGTCCTCATTTTCTGACACCCGGCTTTCCATAATCAGAGCCAACGAAACCAGGTCTTTAGAGATAATTTGGCGTTTGCTGGAAATGCCATCGCTGATATCGCTCAGCTTGGATTGCAACTGAATGATACTATTCTTAAAGGCAACCTCGTTTCCTACGATTTCGAGGTAGCGTTGCCGGGCATTGGCAGCTTTGGAAGAATCTACCTGCTCGCCATTATGCTCCAGCAAAGTTGTCAGTATTAATAATGACTGCTGTGAAGCCTTATCAAATGCCTGTAATGTGCCCTTCATATCCTTCACATCAATTATTTCAGCAGAGTCGAGCTTAACGGAAACGTCCGAATGTGTTGCAGTTATGCTATTAACCATATTGGCCGTCTCTTTCACCAACGGAGATGCTATTTTTGAAAGATTGCGGACTGAATTACTGATATTGGTAATAAAGAACAAACCACTGCCGCCTGTAGCCACTGCTATCAGAACCAGGAAAATGGTCAATAACAATAGCTTGGATCTTATTTTTAATTTGGCAATCGACGGTAGTTTGCTTAATGACATGTCTCTCTCCTAAATTTTTGACATTCTCTGTGAAAGGCTAGCCCAGCAGTGAGCTAGCCTTCATTTCACTAAATAGGCTTATAAACCTGGATACGGTTGTTCGCTGTATCAGCGATGTAAATCCACCCGCTAGATGCGTCAACAAACAAGCCATGCAAATTACCAAATTCGCCGTTACCAGAGCCTTTCTTGCCCCATCCGGTCAGGTAGTTGCCTGATTTGTCAAAAACCTGTACACGGTTATTTCCAATTTCAGAGACATAAACATTATCGTCCTTGTCGATGCCGATGCCTGCAGGCGCTTTAAACTGACCTGATTCAGAACCAGACTCGCCCCAACCAAACAAAAATTTCCCCGTCTTGTCATAAACACGGATTCTGTCGTTTTTCAGGTCAGCAACGTAGGCATGCCCTTCACTATTAAACTTGAACGACTCAGGGTTATTCAGTTGGTTGTCACCGGTGCCTTTCGAACCAAAAGTAAACAGAAAATTACCGTCCAGATCCCAGACTGAGATACGATGGTTACCAGCTTCTGGCATATAGTACTTGCCATCATAGATGTCGGTGAACTCAGACTTGATATTTTGACCTGGCTCGGAGCCATATTCACTGAAGGTTTTTAACCACTTGTAATTTTTGTCATAAATCTTCACGTCGCCAGTGGTATAGTCGGCGACAAAAATACGGCCATCAGGCGCCGTAGAAATACCTTCCGGCTTCTCCAGGTTATTATCCTCGTCTCCTTTACCGCCAAAACGAGTAATAAATTTACCGGTAGTCTTGTCAAAAACCTGGACGTAGGCATGGGCAGCATCGGTTGCCATTAAGTATTTGCCATCAACTGTCAAATCAAAATCTTCGACGTATTTAAACTGGCCTTCTCCGCTTCCTTTAGAACCAATATTCATTACGTGTTCGAACTCGAGAGCATGGACCTGGCTAAACGGCAATAATATCCAAATAAGTGCAGTGATACCGGCAATATGTTTTAAAATTTTTGGTACGTTAAATTTCATTCTTAATCTCCTGGTTTAAACTGGAATTTGAAACATTGATAATGTTATCGGACGTTTGCTTTATTACTTTAGAAATATTTAACCAATAAATTCTTTTTAAGGCTTAACTTTACGGTCATGATCAACAAATCGAGGACGAAACCGTAAGTTTCTGTTCAAATGCCCCCGCTGGTCCAATAAGTTGAAAAAATCAAGCGTTCAGCATTTGCTTTGTGACCCCGTCACAGCATGGGTAAAACTGCGTTGATTGTCTTCTTTGCTTCTCAATTCCCTGTAGTTTGGGTAATTCGCTCAAATCCCTTATAGGGTAAGACTTTCAGAGCTGTTTTGGGGCCTTTTTCAGGGCTTTTTTGCTTGCCTGTGTTTCCCATTTATCCTATTATTACCACTAATTAGGAAATCGAGAGTAGCTTTCGAGAGTAGTTTTCGTGAATACTTTTCGCTCTGAACAATTCCCGCTTGTCCTCTCATAAGAAAAGGGCTATTCGAGTGGGCAATTGAGGTAACCCATTTTTCTCGATTAAGGCGTAATGTTTTGTTGAGAGATGCTCTGAATAATGACTGTTCTTTTGAGAATTTTTCCTCCATGTATAACTTCACTCATCCTGACGTTTACAAAATCACACCCGAAGTTTACTGTCAATTGCCATATTGAATAAGGCAAGTTATTGAATAAGGCAAGTTTTCGGATATTATGTGCCATTTGAAGTCGAATTCAGATTCCCCATATTTCTTTTAATTTTAAGGCAGGCTCTTGAGCAATTATTTTTACTTGATTTCAGGAAATGCAGTGAGTGCCAAGGGTGGAGGGGTAACCTGGATCAGGGGTCTATGAAAACAGGGATGTTTTCATAGAAGTGACCCATGGATGGGCTTGAAGCGTCCCCTGATCCAGGTTACCCCTTCACTCTTGGTACGTATTCAAAGCACCATTTCAGAACCATAGTTACCCTGCATTAGCACTATCAGTCGATTTAAAGTCATTCAAAATGCTGTATAAAGCCGGTACCACCAATAGTACTAATAGAGTGGTTGTCAACAGACCAAAGATAATGCTGGTGGCTAACGGGATTAGAATTTGCGCCTGAAGGCTCTTTTCCAGAAGCAGCGGAATTAAACCAGCAATAGTCGTGACTGATGTCAGCAGGACAGCACGAAAACGGGCTCTGCTGGCCAGTTTTGCCGCTTCAATCACATTGTGACCTTCTTTTATCCGAAGTTTAAGAAACTCTACCAGCAAAATAGAATCATTGACTACAATACCGGACAGAGAAGCAAAACCAACAATGCCCGGCATGGTCATATTCAGTCCCATCAAAAGATGCCCCCAGATGACGCCTATAAGGGCCAGGGGAATAATAAACATCACTGACAAAGGTTCCAGATAGCTTCTGAATTGAAAGCTCAGCAAAATAAAAATACCCAATAAACCCAGACTGAAGCCTCTCAGCATTGACTCGCCTGTTTTGGCTGTTTCTTTCGCCTGGCCTTCAAAACCGGTCTGAATACCAGGGTATTTCTCAAGCAGTTGCGGGATGTAGTGTGTCCGGGTATGGGCGACAATTTCCTGGGCATTGGCAATACGGGTATCGATGTCTCCGGTAACAGTGACACTGCGCTGGCTGTTGATCCGTTCAATACGGGAAAAGCCTCGCGCCCGCTCAATGTCAACCAGGGTGGTCAGCGGTATCTGTTTACCGTTTTTATCGCTAATGCGAAAGTCATCCAGAGCATAGAGCGT
>CBDTVA010000229.1:0-5204 GCA_965363935.1 uncultured Gammaproteobacteria bacterium
TGCCTTTGAGCATTGCAGGCACTGCTACACCGCTCAGAGGTCTATGCGGCATGGATGCCGCATTGAAGCTTACAGGGATGTATTTACAGCGTCCCCTGAGCGGTGTAGCAGACTCACCAGCACGAATTCATTACATCCGCAGTTCTGCAGTTAATTACTTCCCTTTAAACGTAAAATCGACAGTTGCTGTGCCGCCGCCAGTGACTTCAGCGTTGCCTTTTTGTTCACCCAATGTACCATGCCAGGCTTTAACCTTGTATTTACCTGCTGGAATATCGTTAATAGTGTAGCTACCATCTTCAGCAACAACGGCGTAATAAGGATTTTTGGCGACAAAAACAAAACCATGCATAAAATCATGTGCATCGCATTCTATTTTCATACCGGCACCACGCTTTAACTTGACTTTTTTCTTGGTGACAGAACCCTGCTTTGGCTGGCTGACATTCATAACGGTCTTTTTAGCACGACCCATGATTTCATAGGTATGGATATTATGCAAAACCGGATCAGAGTTGGTTGCCTGAAAAGTTGTGTCATTAGTCATCACGCTCATAAACGGAATAAAAGCACAGCCCTTCTGATCAATATTAGCTTCGATTTTGTCGAATTTTTTCCCGGATTTAACTTTGTCCAGATAAACCACCACATTTCTTAATGCCCCGTCTTTGACGTCAACATAATCAATTTTCCGATTTTCAATACCACAGGTATCAGTATCTTTGACCACTTTATAAATCTGAGGGGCCTTGTCTTTACCGGTGAAGTTTATTTTACCGGAAATAGAACCACCATCTGCTACGTCAATCACTTTGTAAGCTGCTATGACAGGCATGCTAATGGCTGTTGCGGTTGCTAAAGCAATAGCTGCAATTGTTTTCTTCATTTTGAGTTTCCCAATGTTATGTAGTATTTTTATAGTTTACTTAAAATTCAAGCTCAGAAAGTATCAGGCTGCTGCCATCTGATCATCTTCCGGGCTGACAACAACCTCCAGCATTTCCATCACATAACGTCGATAGGAACTGTCGGAAACATTGTCCAGGCGTGTTAAAAGTATCTCTGTACTTTTTTCTGTGTCCAGCTTTTTCAATAATCTGGAAATGCGTCTGGCTGACTGGCCTTCACCCTTGAGTGCCACATCAATAAATTGCTCAATAGCTTCTATTTGCTGCAGTTCGGTCAGTGCTTCAATTGCTGCCATTGATACACTGTAGTTTTCATCATTCAAACAGTCAAAAAGTGCTGTAATCACTTTGCCAGAACTGATTTCATCTATCATCATAAAGGCTTCCTGCTGTTCTTTGTTCAGCCCGGCCTTATTGTTAAGGATATAAACCAGACCTTGAATGGCATGCAGCCTGACCAGATAGTCTTCATCGGATAAATAATCCAGTAAATGGGGCAGGGCGGCACGATTTCCGGAATGGCTGATGGCATGGATGCAGGCAATTCTCATATCACGATCGTTACTGTCCAGTAGCGTGACCAGTTTAGCGAAACTATTGCTTAAACCCGGTATCAGCGCATCTCGTAAACTTATCTGTGATAATGATTCTGCTGCTTCCTGACGCAGTTGTTCATCCTCATCGTTCAGGCATTCTGTTAAAGCATTGACAATAATTTCATCGTATTGGGTTTGACTATTGTCTGCAAGTAATCTGGCACAGATATGACGTGCATCACTGAAGGTATCGATTTTACGGCGCACAATTTTTTTACCATGAACAAAATTTTTGCGCATAATCGCGACAAATTCATCCAGTTCTTCTGGTAATTCTTCGCTGATAAACGGGCCGGTTTCTTTATTATGTGCTATTTGCTCATGTGTTTCAGGGGCAGCAGCCCGGGCACTCTCAACATTGTCCATGCTGATAGCCTCCAGTGTTGACATGGCCGTGCCCAGTTTTTGAACTTCATTGGCTGCTATCAGATGCGAGTTATCAGTAATACTTGCTTCTGCAAATTGCTGCGAGATGGTGTCATTCACATTGCTATCGTCTGCGTTTATGCCTTCACTGGGTACTGCTTCTGAGCTAGCAGCTCCAGCAGAGCTTTCATCTTCTGCCTTAAGATCAAATTGTTCACCTTTGAGTGTAGCCAGCAATAGGGTAATCGGGGGAAGGTCGTCAGTTTGTGTTTCATTCTTTGCTACGGTAGGAGATACAGTATCGTTAGCCGTTCTGGAGCCATTGGAAAGCGTTAACAGTGCCTGCATGGCAGCAAATCGAACAACCTGTTCTTTATTGTGCACAAGCTGTGTTAAATTTAGCAAAGCATTTTGTGTCATTGAGGACTGCTTTTTCTTAATATCTGCTGGAGCTTGCGCTGCAATGAGCAGATGACCCAAAGCCAGAATGGCTTCTTTTCTGACCCAGGAAGAATGAACTTCTGACATGGCAAGGTTCAGCAGCGGTTCAATTGTTTTTGTGTCGTGAGTTAAAGCGGACAGTTGCGCAGCCTGAGTCATTACATTGTCGTCTGACACTCTCAGGCACTGACGTATTAATTGTTGGTTGGCCTCTGTGAGTGTGTTCACCACGGGAGCGATCTTGTGTTGCTGCTGAAAAAATGACAGGACTGCAGCCAGAATGCCTGTATCCTGCTCCTTTAGCAGGGAAGCCACCTGGTCAAAATCCAGTTCCTGATTGATTTGAGATTGTGTGGCCAGATCCTGTATAACCTCCAGAGCAGCGCGTTTAACATTATTACTGGGATCTCGCAGACTCAACAGGATAGCCCGGATATACTGACTGGCTTTACGCCGACCCAATGCATAAATTACATTCTCACGGGTATCGGCTGATTTACTGACCAGAGCGCGGCCCAGGGCCTGCAGGCTTGCTTTACTTTGTGAAAAGCCCAGTGCGGTTGCAGCACGGCGTTGTTCTTTCTCTGTATTGTTGTCAGAGAGACGATTGATAAGATAGTTATCGGCATCACCACCAATTTTTGCCATGGCTTTAAGAACAATGGCTTCGATATCCTGACTAAAATCATCTTCTAATACGTTTTTCAGTATGGGGAAGGCTTTTTGTACCTTCATTTCACCCAGAATAACAATGGCTTTTTCCTGCAGATCCCACCAGCTATCCCAGTCTTCATTGTCATCAAAAGCCATTTCTTCAGGGCGGTCTTCGGCCAGTTTTAATAAGATTTCAATGATCTCTTCAGTTTGATAATGTGCCAGAGATTCAGTTACGGCCAGTTTCACTTCGCCATCGGGATCATTTTCAAGGGATTCAAGCAGTACTGGTACGGCTGAATACTCGCGGATTTTCCCCAATGCGCTGATTGCATCTATGCAGACATCAATGTCTTCATCTTTTATGCGCTCCAATAAGGCTTGCGTGGCTTCTTTGACTTTGAGGTTGCCCAGTGTCTTAGCTGCATAGCAGCGATCCACTTCATCACCATTTTCAAGGTAATTCAGTAAACGGCTGGTTACTTTATGGCTCATTGTCTGCACTTTGTCGCACTCCAGAGTATATAAGGCTAATGGGGTTTTTCTACTTCTAACATTCTTCTACTTCTAACATTAAGTGAGAGAGCAAGTACTATACCAATATCGAAGACTTTCCGGGACAATTAACTTGTCCATTAAAAAGCACCATAAAATCAAAAGGATAAAGCTTACTTTAATTGTTTGCTATGGTTCATCAAGAGAAAAATCTGCAAGTGAACAAATTGTGCAATTTACTTTGTTTGAACAAAGCATTTTAGTTTTGTCATCCGGGTTGAACAATTTATTCAATTTTCAGCTTTATTGGTTATTGAGCAATCATATAAAAAACCGGACCTGAATCATAGTTGTTTTTTAAGTTACTGATTTAAATTGCTTTACTCGATTTATATTTAGGGGATTTTTTTCTTGGTATGTTTGTTGCTTTAATGGATGAGAGCAGGGATGAGTATTAGGGATGAGTATTTATTGTTGGAATACGTGTGAACAATCTATTCATTTTAGGACTTTAGGAAATTTATTTCCGTGAAAAGTCATTATCCTAGCGATTAGGACTTTAGGAAATTTATTTCCGTGAAAAGTCATTATCCAGCTCGTCCGGGTTAGGACCCTGGAAATCAATAAACGATGAGGAAACTGCCTTGAGTACTGAAAAAAATGAACAGCCCACAGCAAATACTGCCAGGAAGTCTCTCCATGATGATGTGACCTGGGGACCCTGGATGCTGCGAATAACACTTGCCGGAACACTGTTATTTATGTGGTGGCTGGTTATTTATGATCATGGTGTTGTTTCTCACCATTAATCTCTCTAGCTAAAAACTTAATATTAAAAAGTTCAGCACATATACAGCTCAGATTTGGAGAAAAAGATGAAAACGCTGAAAAACTGGTTGTTATCCTTTGCTATTGCCTTCGCCGTATTCTATGTCATGGATCATGCCATGATGTCTATGCAGGGACTGCCGCTGAATATTGATATGACACCCGCTCAATAATTCATACCTGAGCTTTGGTTTGTTACAAACTGGTTTATACAAATTGCTCTAAATACTGGAATAATAAATGTCCTCATATACAAGTTTAACCACTGATATGCCTGCTGTTCAAGATCCAGATTTACAAGATTCAGGTTTACAATACTCAGATTTACAAGGCAATAGGCTGTGCAAAGCAGAGCATTATGGCAAGCGAATACAGAAGCTGACCATTGCTGCCTTGTTAGTACTACTCAGCGTATTACTGCTTAGCACTGAATTGGCCTGGTCATCAGAAGCTATAGATACAGTGCAGCAGGCAGAACAACTAAAGCCGGCACCCTCAATGGGAGCGCAGGATTATCGCCAGATAGGTTCAGTGAGCAGTCGTTCTTTTGTCTGGGTGGTGGCGCAATTACACCTGTTTCTGGCGGCATTCGTCCTGGCAGTGCCCTTGTTTGTCACAGTTATCGAATGGCTTGGAGTAAAAACCGGTGATCAACGCTATGATGACATGGCTCATGAGTTTATGAAGGTCTCCATGACCGCGTATTCATTGACTGCTCTGTTTGGTGGTACGCTGGCATTTGCTTTGTTTTTGTTATACCCCACTTTTATGGGCTATATGATGGAGGTCTTTGGTAATCAGGTAATGGTCTATGCGCTGTTATTTTTCCTGGAAAGTGGGGTGTTATACATTTATTACTATAGCTGGTATGCCTTGCGTTACGGTAATAAAAAATATGTCCACCTGTCGCTGGGCG
>CBDTVA010000230.1:0-5189 GCA_965363935.1 uncultured Gammaproteobacteria bacterium
AAAGAAATAAATATTATTGTATAAGAGACTTATCCAGCTCGTCCGGGTTAGGACTTTAGGAAATTTATTTCCGTGAAAGTCATTATCCAGCTCGTCCGGGTTAGGATAATTTCACTTAAACTGGTCATAGCTTTTATTACTTCAACGATTTAAAAGCGGCAGTAAATCCGCTTAAAGAAACCGGTATCTCAATGATCTGTTTCTGGGCTGCAGCAAATTTAACACTGCCTTTATCTCCTGACTTCATACCTTTAATCGTGTCAGCTTCCAGTTTGGCAATAGCGACACAACCATTTTGTACACACACACTAAAGGGTAATCGAACGGATTCAGCTGTTCCCCCTTTGAATTCAATACCTGGCTGCAATAATACACCAAGTGGCAGAGTGAACAGAGCTTGTGGTTCCGATGAGCCTGGTCCGTAGCCTATAGCCACCTGTAAAACTACCTTTTTCTTGTCATTAGTGACATTCTGAAAAATATTACAGATTTCCTCACCTGATTTGGGCATTTTCTCACAAACAACTGTCCAGTCTTTGAATTTTTTGCCATGCTCCGGTTTAGCCTGTGCATTGCTCGTCAGACCAAGACTTAATAGCAGAATAAGCATCAGGCCGGAACGTAAAATTGAAACAGGTAACATTGGGTTGTCCTCCATAATAGTTAATGCCGGTATCGGCAGTGAATTCCCTTTTCAGTGCTTGACAGGATTCAAGGGTTTATAAATTGTTTGCTTAATCTATGCTTTCCTTAAGCAAAATGCAACCAGGAAGTCGACAAAATGACTATGTTGCCAGAGTATTTAGCAATTTTAATAGACTAATCTCTCCTAATTCTTTTAGCTGCGTCATAGAAAACAGTGTCCTCCCGTTCTTCATAAGCTTGCTTGTCACGCTTTCTTTTGGCCATAACTTTAACCAGTAGAAATACAAAAATGATCATTAAGATCAGCAAATACAAATAAATACCTGTCATCGTTGTGCCGTTGGTGTTATTAGAAATGAGTGTTGTGCAGAAGGCCCGGATACCACAGGCTTTCGGGGCAGAAAACAATCTGCCCCGCCTCTGTAAATAGTCTTATTTCATGTCGATGTGAATACACATCTGGTTTAGAAATCAAGTATTTTATCAGCGTCAAACATCATTTTTCCAATTGCTGTCGAGCCTTCAGGAGGAAGAAAACCATAATCAGGTAATTCATCATCATCGTATCTTGAATCCCAGCAAAGCGGGCAAACTACCATATTGTTATCATTATCATCAAGGAACGCTATAAGATTTTCCTTGAGTGATATTTCCCCCCATGGGGTATCACATTTTAAACGACGTTTCTTGATGACATCATTATCAGCCAGTGTTACACCATCAAGAGTAACAAATAGGGTAACATTGGCTCCACCAGACAATGAGCGTGCAAAGGTCACCGCAAGACATGCCTCTTCGGGTTCACGCTTAGGGTCTGATTTCAGGCTTATCACAATATCCTGGGCATCACCTGCCGAAATTCCCCCATCAGAGTCAATAAGCCAGTCCGCATTTACGGATTGAAAAACGCCAATGGTTAAAATTCCGATTATTAAAGTAAAAGTTCTTTTAAATGTTTTCATCATTATAATTCCTTGTTAAAACCTCAACACAATTCCCATATGGTTTGTATAGGATTGATGAAATATTAACCGCCTGAGCAAAGCTTGTCAAATCTGTTTGGCTAATGAGCGATGAGATTAAATCCCCAGCCCACCAGAGTAAAAGCCATAGCGAGCACACTCACTAATAGCGCCAGTGCCTGCCACTTGATGACTTTTCTCAGTATCAGCATCTCCGGCAGGGAAAGAGCTGCCACACTCATCATTAGCGCCAGAGTGGTGCCAATTGCCACACCTTTGGTCAGCATGGCCTCGGCCACAGGAATAATGCCAGTGGCATTAGAGTACAGTGGAATTCCAAGTATCACGGCAGTCGGCACGTCATACCAATTGCCGCTGGCAAGATGTTCTGCAACCCAGCTCTCTGGCACAAAGCCATGGAATAAGGCACCCACCCCAATGCCGATTAGCACCCATTTCCAGATCCGTCTGATGATCTCTTTGACTTCTGATACTGCATAGCGGTGACGGCCTTGCATTGAGGTATCCTGCTCAGGTAAAGCTGCCTGCCCCATATGGATTTTCCAGACATATTCCTCCACCCACCGCTCCGGTTTAAAGTATTGCATAATAATGCCGCCAATCCATGCAACGACCAGCCCCGCCAGCACATAAAGTGCCGCCAGTTTCCAACCGAGCAGGCCCACCAGAATCACTACGGCAACTTCATTGATCATTGGTGAGGCAATCAGAAATGAAAAGGTAACACCCAGAGGAATACCGGCTTCTACAAAACCGATAAAAAGCGGCACAGAGGAGCAGGAGCAAAAAGGAGTCACCGCCCCTAACGTGACAGCCATACCCCGGGCCTGCCAGTCCGGGCGATTACGCACATATTCACGGACTCGTTCGGGGGAAAGAAATGCCCGCAACAAACCCATAATATAGATAATTAACACCAGCAGGACGAAGATCTTTGTCACATCCATAACAAAAAAGTGTACTGCTGCTCCGATGTGGCTGGCAGGGTCGAGTCCCAATCCGCGATAGACCAGCAGATCAGCCCACAACTCAAACACTGTCCGGCTCTTTGCTTTTGGCTTCTATTTTGGCATCAGTCCGGACTTCTGGAAGGCCTAAGGAGAGCAGTGCTGCGGCCAGCACAAAGGAGGTGGACCACCAGAGACAACCTTCAAGCCCCTGTGTCTGATAGGCCCAACCAGAGAGCATTGTCCCGACCAGACGACCCGCTGCATTCGCCATATAATAAAATCCCACGCTCATGGCAACCTTGTCGTAGTCAGAATAAGCCAGGATCAGATAAGAGTGCACTGCGGAATTTATGGCAAAGACCACCCCGAACAGGATTAATCCAGCGATAAGTACACTATCCGCCGGCCAGCCCTGCTGTAACCCCAATGCGATTCCAGCCGGAAAAAATGCCAGAATAAACGCCCACAGCCGGGCAGTGCCGCCACCCGGTCCATGACCATGATGACTGCTTCGCAGCAGCTTGGGGGCAATGGCCTGGACAAAACCATAACCGATAACCCACAGTGCAAGAAAAGCGCCTACCTGGGTAAAAGACCAGCCAAGCACTTCATAAAGAAATACCGGCAGGCCGACAACAAACCAGACATCGCGCGAACCGAACAGGAAGAATCGTGATGCGGCTAACCAGTTAATAGCCGGGACTTTGGAGAATACCTGGGTAAACTTTGGCTTGGATTTCATTTTGCCGACACCAGAGGGCAGCATAAATGCAGTCAACAACAGTACCACAAACAGCAAAGCAGCCAATAATACCAGGGCGCCACGAAAACCAATCCATTCCAGCAAAGCGGCTCCGAGAAAAAAACCGCCCCCCTTCAGGGCATTTTTAGAACCCGTCAGAACAGCTACCCATTTAAACAGCTTTGAACCACCCTCATCAGTGACCAGGGTTTTCACTGATGCCTTGGCCGACATTTTATTCAGGTCCTTGGCAATTCCGGACAAAGCCTGTGCAGCCATCACATAGGGAACAGAAAGCCAGGCGTCGGGTACTGTAAGCGCTGTTAATGCCACGACCTGCATCGCCATACCGATATGCATGGTGAGGTTCAGACCAATACGTGCTCCCAGCCAGCCGCCAACCAGGTTGGTGATAACACCGAAAAACTCATAAAAGAGAAACAGCATAGCCACTTCAAAAGGTGAATAACCCAACTGGTGGAAGTACAGCACCACCAGCATACGAATGGCACCATCGGTCACAGTAAAGGCCCAGTAGCCACCCATGACGACAAAATAGTTGCGTAATCCCTGCTCCATAGTTACAAACTCCGGGCAACCTTCCGGGTCAGTTCCATCATCCGGTTAACGTAGCCCCATTCATTATCATACCAGGCATAGATTTTGACCTGGGTTCCATCAATCACCATGGTGGACAGGGCATCAACGATCGATGAGCGCGGATCATTGAGATAATCGACCGATACCAGAGGGCGTTCTTCGTAACCCAAAATTCCCTTTAGTTCACCTTCAGAAGCGTCCTGAAAGTAGCCGTTAATTTCTTCTGCTGTCACGGGTCTTGACGCCTCAAAAACAAAATCAGTCAATGAAGCATTGAGCAGAGGAATGCGCACGGCATGACCGTTCAGCTTGCCGGTCAACTCAGGGAATATCTTACTAATAGCTTTGGCTGAACCTGTCGAGGTAGGGATCATAGACTGGCCACAGGCACGTGCCCGGCGCAGGTCCTTATGGCCCCGGTCAACAATAGTCTGAGTGTTAGTGATATCGTGTATAGTGGTCATGCAGCCGTGCACAATACCAACCTTCTCATGCATCACCTTAATCACCGGCGCCAGGCAGTTGGTGGTGCAGGAAGCAGCCGTCAGTAGTTTATCTATTGCCGGATCGTACAGATCATCGTTGATACCGTAAACGATATTGAGCGCACCTTCTGTAGGCGCCGCGACAATGACCTTTTTAACTCCCTGTGCAAAATAAGCGTTCAGACTCTCCGGCTTCTTATGATGCTTTCCGGTAGCCTCGATGACGATGTCACAATCTGACCAGTCCGTAGCACCGATATCAGGATTTGATGAGTAGGCCAGCGATCGATCATCAACAATTATATTGTCATCTTCTGCTGCAGTGTCTGAATTCCAGGTGCCATGTATCGAATCAAACTTGAGCAAATGTGCCGAGCCATTGGCATCCGTAGCGATTTCATTGATGCGCACAATTTCAATTTCCGGCATATTCCAGCCAGCACGCAATCCAAGCCGACCCATGCGGCCAAATCCATTGATCCCGATACGTATTGTCATTTTTTTCTCCGCATTATTGTTTATTTACTGAGCCATTGACGGATCAGATCCGGGCCGGGCAAACCGCCGGCATGTACCACTTTTCCATCCACCACAACGCCAGGCGTGGACATCACCCCATAGCTCATGATCTGCGCCATATCGGTAATTTTTTCCAGTTCAATCTCTATACCTGCCTGCTCTGCAGCCATCTTGATTAAACTGGCGGTGGTTTCACAGTTTTTGCAACCGGACCCCAGTACCTTGATTTTTTTCATATCCAAGTCCTCTTTTTTATTGCCATTCA
>CBDTVA010000231.1:0-5166 GCA_965363935.1 uncultured Gammaproteobacteria bacterium
ATTTGATGTTTTTGTTCATAGTAAAAAGCGAATATCCTGAATTTTGAGATTGTGTACATAAAGATGGTATTTATTATATTTAAGCAGAGATAATTTTTTTTTCGACTAAATCAGGTGATTATTTTATTATTTTGATAATTTGCCTGACTATGGTTACAGACTATGGTTACAACGGAAAGAGAATATACTGCTTAGGCCGTATGTATGACTTTGCTGATTTAAAGTGGAATTTTACTCCTTGGAGTCCGTATTTATTGAAATATATCTCACTTTTACTACTTTATTGAGAAAAAACAAATATTTTTTGGCTAAAATTAAAGTTCGTACTAGAATGTATTTATACAACATACAACCCCTAGCTCTTTGGTAAGTATTCTCTAAATAATAAGCAATTATGGTATTAGCCCAACAAACATCTCAATTAACCGGCCTGGCACGACAACTTGTTATGCAAAATCTTCTCAATGAAGACGATGCAAAGACTGCTATCGATACAGCACAAAAAGAAAAACTGCCTTTTGTTCAATATATTACCAGCAAAAACCTGGTCAACTCAATTGATATTGCAACCATTGCCTCTACCGAGTTCGGTACACCGCTGCTGGATATCAACGCAGTGGATATTGAGAATGAAACCGTTGCTATCATAAAAGAAAATCTCATTACCAAGCACCACGCCCTGCCCATTTTTAAAAGAGGAAACCGGCTGTTTGTTGCTGTAGCTGATCCCACCAATATAAGTGCCCTGGATGAAATAAAATTCCAGTCAGGATTGAGCGCTGAAGCCATTCTGGTTGAGGCTGACAAGCTTGAAGCCGCCATTGAAAAAGTCCTGTCTGAAGCCGATGAAAGCATGGACATGTCTGATTTCAATGAAGATGATCTGGAAGGGCTTGATTATGAAGATACGGAAAAGCAAGATGACCAGGTAGCTGGTGGTGATGCCGATGACGCACCTGTAGTGAAATTTGTCAATAAAGTCTTATTAGATGCCATTAATAAAGGCGCATCAGATGTTCATTTTGAGCCTTATGAAAAATTTTTTCGCGTTCGTTTGAGGATGGATGGTATCCTTCAGGAAGTTGCTAAACCGCCTGTTATCCTGACTCCCCGTATTCTAGCCCGTATAAAAGTTTTATCCCGCCTGGATATATCTGAAAGACGAATCCCTCAAGATGGTCGAATGCGGATGAAAATTTCCAAAAACAGAGCCATTGATTTTCGTGTCAGTACCTGCCCGACACTTTTTGGTGAAAAAGCGGTATTGCGTATTCTCGACCCTAACAGCGCTAAATTAGGTATTGATGCCTTAGGCTACGAAGGCTTTCAAAAAACACTTTACATGGATGCTTTAGCCAAGCCGCAAGGAATGATTTTAGTGACAGGGCCAACAGGTTCTGGGAAAACGGTTTCATTATATACTGGTTTAAATATTCTGAACACTGAGGGGGTTAATATCTCCACAGCCGAAGATCCGGCAGAAATTAACTTACCCGGTGTCAACCAGGTGAACGTAAACCCGAAAACAGGCTTAACCTTTGCAGCAGCACTTCGTTCATTCCTGCGCCAGGACCCTGATATTGTAATGGTTGGAGAAATACGTGATATAGAAACGGCGGAAATTGCGATTAAGGCAGCCCAAACCGGACATATGGTACTTTCAACACTGCATACCAATGATGCTCCCCAGACACTTGGGCGTCTAATGAATATGGGCGTTCCACCGTATAATATAGCCTCGGCAGTCAGCCTGATTATTGCCCAGCGTCTGGCCCGGCGTTTGTGCGAACAGTGTAAACAACCTACTGAGGTACCAAAAGAAGCTTTGCTGGAAGAAGGATTTACAGAAGAAAATATTGCCACTGGCTTCACTATTTACAAACCTGTTGGCTGTGCAAATTGTAATGGTGGTTATAAGGGGCGGGTAGGTATATACCAGGTAATGAAAATTTCTGAAGCAATGGGACGCATTATTATGGAAGGCGGCAACGCCATGGATCTGGCAGATCAGGCCCAAAAAGAAGGCATACCGGATTTAAGACAATCGGGATTGAAAAAAGTGATGCACGGTATTACCAGCCTTGAAGAAGTGAATCGAGTAACCAAAGATTAGCCCACAGAAATTTAATACATTAATAACCATGATATTTAATAATTAATAGTTAATAGTTAAGGATTACCAATGGCAGCTAAAAAAAAGCCAATTTCCATTTTTGTCTGGGAAGGTGCTGATAGAAATGGGAACCGAAAAAAAGGCGAGGTACAAGCTCAAAATACGGCTTTAGCCAAGGCTCAGCTCAGGCGTGAAGGGATTAAGGTTCTTAAAATAAAACCCAAAACAAAACCATTATTTGGTATGGGAGGTCCAAGAAAGAAACCCATCAATCCTTTAGATATTGCTATTTTTTCTCGCCAGTTAGCCACTATGATGAAGGCGGGGGTTCCTTTGGTTCAAGCCTTTGAAATTGTGGGTACCGGACATGAAAATGCCGCTATGTCAGAGATGATACTCGCTCTTAAATCTGAAGTTGAAGGCGGTAGCTCTTTAACTGAAGCATTAAGAAAATTTCCATTACTCTTTGATGACTTATATTGCAGCCTGGTACAGGCGGGTGAACAGGCCGGTATTCTGGACAGCATTTTGGATAAAGTGGCGACTTATAAGGAAAAAACTGAAGCGCTTAAATCCAAAATTAAAAAAGCCATGTTTTATCCTATCGCGGTCATTGTTGTGGCTGTTATCGTTGTCACTATTTTATTGCTATTTGTCATACCGCAGTTTGAAGATATGTTCAGTAATTTTGGCGCAGAACTCCCCGCACCGACTCAATTTGTGGTTGCTATGTCAAGATTTTTACAGGTGTGGTGGTGGGCTGTGTTTGGCTCTCTGGGAATTACGTTATATTTTTTCTTCTACTTCAAAAAGCGTTCCCGAAAAATGCGTGAAGTATTAGACAGGATGTCTCTTAAAATAGCCATTGTCGGGCCAATACTGGAAAAAGCAGCGATTGCCCGTTATGCTCGTACATTGCAAACCATGTTTGCCGCCGGAACCCCTTTGGTTGAAGCCTTATCATCTGTTTCAGGCGCTGTAGGCAATATTGTCTTTAGTAATGCAGTCGATCAAATTCAGCAGGAAGTTTCAACAGGAACCCAATTAAACAAAGCCATGACCAATAGCAGCGTATTCCCTAATATGGTCATTCAAATGACCGCCATTGGTGAAGAATCCGGTGCTCTTGATACCATGCTTGGCAAGGTGGCTGATTTCTATGAGGCAGAGGTTGACAACCTGGTAGATGGCTTAACCAGCTTACTTGAACCGGTGATTATGGCTGTTCTGGGTGTTATAATTGGCGGCATTGTTGTGGCAATGTATCTGCCGATCTTCCAGATGGGTCAGGTGGTATAATACACCAATAGACCTTCTTAACTCCCTCGATTTAGAGATGAGGGAGTAAGCCGCTCGTTTACCAATATCATGAGTTCTATGAATACACTTTCTTATTTTAATTCAAATCCTGACTTCTTCCTTTTCTCAGTTTTCTTGCTCAGTTTGCTGGTGGGCAGTTTTCTTAATGTGGTCATCTACCGCTTGCCTATAATGCTCAAACGCGAGTGGAAAAGTGATTGTATTGACTTCTTATCTGAAGATCTTAAGCCTGATGAGCTGGAAAACTCTTCCCTTATTAACAAAGAATCTGTAAAAGCAGGGAAAAATGAAGAAACATTTAACCTGTCAGTTCCCCGTTCTCACTGTCCTTCCTGTGGTCATAAAATTACGCCACTGGAAAATATTCCTGTTATCTCCTGGCTGTTTCTAAGAGGAAAATGTTCCGAGTGTGGTTCAGGTATTTCAATTCGTTATCCGATTATAGAGCTGACGACAGCGTTGCTATCTGCTTTGGTTGCTCATACCCTGGGCATTCAATGGTTTACCCTGGCAGCACTGTTTTTGACCTGGGCTCTCATTGCCCTGACGATGATAGATTTTGATACACAATTACTACCCGATAATATTACCCTGCCCTTTATGTGGTTAGGTCTATTGCTAAGCTTGTTACACATTTCAAATATTTCCCTCGAATCCAGTGTGATTGGTATCTTAGCTGGCTATTTGACACTTTGGACTGTTTATCAGTTATTTAAAATAATTACAGGCAAAGAAGGCATGGGTTATGGCGACTTTAAAATGCTGGCGGTTTTAGGTGCCTGGCTCGGTTGGCAGGCTTTGCCAGTGATCCTGTTGCTTTCTGCACTGGTCGGGGCCATTGTGGGTATTAGCCTTATTCTCTTTCTGGGACGCGATAAAAATATCCCCATTCCTTTTGGTCCTTATCTTGCTTTAGCTGGTTTTATCAGTTTACTCTGGGGTGATAAGATTAAACAGACTTATTTCAATCTTGCAGGTCTATAATGCTGACTGTTGCACTGACGGGAGGAATTGGCAGCGGCAAAACTGCTGTATGCAACATCTTTCATCAAGCAGGGCTTGAAGCTGGCCTGGAAATTATTGATGCCGATGTGATTGCACGAAACCTTTTAGCCGGTTCTTTAACTGGATCACACTCTCAGGCATTAAAGAAAGTGTATAATCTTTTCGGTTCAGATGTTTTTAATTCTAGCGGGCAGGAAGAAGGACAACTGGACCGGAAAAAACTGCGAACTCTGGTCTTTTCCTCAAAAACTAAGAAAAAACAGCTTGAAGAGCTATTACACCCTCTGGTTTATGAAGAAATATTTTCTCAAATAAAAAATTTTAGCCGCAAAGAGGTTTTTGAACAACAATCTGGCAGGGAAAATCAGCCAATAAACATCGTCATTATTGCTATTCCACTACTCTTTGAAACCCACGCTGAAAACAAGTTTGATCGAGTCCTGGTGATTGATGTGCCTGTTGAGTTACAAATAGAGCGCAGTATGCAAAGAGATCAATGCTCGCGTGAATTGATTGAACAAATAATCAACTCTCAGGTAGACCGTCAGACGCGCCTTAATCATGCTGATGATGTGATTGATAATTCTGGAACCCTGACGGAGCTCCGCGAACAGGTAAAAAATCTACTCAATTTTTATCGTTCATTGAAAAAATAGTGGCAATACAGTATTATTGCTTGCAGAAACACCAACAGGACGTATTTGATAACGTGACAGAACCCACCATTT
>CBDTVA010000232.1:0-5138 GCA_965363935.1 uncultured Gammaproteobacteria bacterium
TTTTGGTGAAGGATTTTTTCGCTTTCGACGCCACTCACCTGCACGATACCAGTGATCTCATCAAGCTCTCCGGCAGTAGGTTTATATCCCTTGTTGCTTGCATTTGCAGCCACTGAGGCTGCAATTTGTTTCATTAAGCCACTGTTTTGCAAAACATATAATGTTTCTTGTTCACGCTCCCAATCATCCGCACTTAAAATGACAAAATCATCACCATTTCTACGCGTAACCTTAAGCGGTAAATGCTCTGTAACCACTTGTTCAACAAAGCTTTTTAGGTTATCTCTAAATTTATTTACACTAATACTGTCCATTTCGCTCACCTCATTAACGTACTGCAATACCGTACATGATAGTGGTAAAGCCCTAATTTTTCAATAAAAATAACTCTTCAAACAAATCAATTGCTCTGATTTTATTTAATCAATGTATAAATCATTGTTTTCAAAGTCTGCTCATTGATCTTTATGAGTGAATGCCAGTGGAGTTTTATTTCCGGTAACCATAACCAGGCTGCGGTTGCGGTTAGATTCACTGGAGTTGACCATTGTGGGAATAATACCGCCATCAATATTAAACTAAAAATCAGTATGTTTTTCATGATGCTTCTCCCGCCTGATAATCCACCTGTTGATATCCTGAATAATTATGGCGATGGATGTTGCCTTTTAATTAATGTTTAGTTAATAACAACCACGAACTGTGCCAGAACAGTAGCAGTATAGAAATCATCGCATTTTTAAACTCAATTCATTAGAAAATTTCTAAAGTTCTTATAAATTCGTTAACGAAATATCGTTAAGAATGAAATTTCAGCAATATTTTCTTATACCAGGATCTATAATAAATCATTATTTATCAATAAGATAAATTAAAAAATGTATTTGGCATATTTTGTGATAGTTAAAATGAGCATAGGATGAATTAAATCCTGTCAAGACACAATATGCAATCAGTCATAAGGAGATAAGATTATGAAAAATGTTGAAGTTTATTTCACTAATGACGGTTCCACAACTATGTTGAAATAGAGAGGTATCAACAATGAGTCTATTGGTGGTTTCGATGAACTTTTACATGTTTGGTGACAATTAACTTAGCCGATCAGGAAAGCTGTATTAAATTATATTTATCAGGGGAAAACTCATGAAAACATTACTGCAAAAAGTTAAACCAAATACATTATCCGTATTTTTATTAATAGTTGTTTTTGTATCTGCACTTGCACTTAACGCCTGTTCACAGCATGCCAAGACTGATATACAACGAATTTCCGATGCGAATATTGCGCCACAGTATTTACATACTGAACATAAGAAAGTGACGGTTAACGGACAGGAAATATTTTACCGCGAGGCCGGTGACAAAAATGCACCGACTATTTTATTACTGCATGGCTTTCCGACTTCTTCCCATATGTTTAGAAATCTGATCCCTGATTTAGCCGATCGCTTTCATCTGATTGCACCTGATTATCCAGGTTTTGGGTACAGTTCACAGCCATCCATGGAAACCTTTGAATACAGTTTTGATAATCTTGCCAATATTATGGAAGAATTTATTAATGCATTAGAGATCAAGCAATACAGTCTTTATGTCATGGATTATGGCGCACCGATAGGTTTCCGGCTTGCGGCAAAACATCCTGAACAGGTGCAATCACTTATTGTGCAAAATGGTAATGCGTATAAGGAAGGGCTAAGGGAATTTTGGGACCCTATACGCAAGTACTGGAACGATAGAAGCCCGGAAAATGCTCAGGCTCTGGCAGGTTTTATTACGCTCGAGGGAGTCCAATGGCAATATACCCATGGCGTTCGTAACGAACAGAGTATCAGTCCCGATAACTGGAATGCCGATTTGAGACATCTGACTCGTGAAGGTAATGCTGAGATACAATTGGCCCTGTTTTATGACTATCAGAACAATGTTCCCCATTACCCGGAATGGCAGGCTTATTTTCGTAAATATCAGCCTCCAACTTTGATTGTCTGGGGGAAAAATGACACTATTTTTCCGGCTGAAGGTGCACATCCATACAAGCAGGACTTGAATAACATTGAGTTCCATCTACTGGATACAGGGCACTTTGCCTTAGAGGAGGATGGCCAGTTAATTGCCCGGTACATTCGTGAGTTTATGACTAAGAATCTGGATTTATAACTATAATAAAATGTGTGTCCGGTCATGGTTTCTCAGTGATGGCCGGTCAATCCTGCTGAGAGGTTTTTTTAAGCAGGTGATCAATTATTGCTGTGCTGAATCCCCAGTTTTTTTATTCGGGATGCCAGTGTAGTTGATTTGATACCCAACAGCTTTGCCGCACCCTCATCTCCAGAAATTTTCCCACCCGATAGTTTTAAAGCTGCCTGGATATTGCGTCTATCCTGTTGCAATCGTTCAGCTTCAGTAAACGGGCGGTCTAAAGACATCGTATCAGCTGATTGAATCGATTGTTGTGTTTCTGTGCCCGGCAAATTAAATTCCAGATGGTTGTTCTGATTGATGATCACTGCTCTTTCAATGACATTCTGTAACTCACGAATATTACCGGGCCAGTTATAGGATTCTAACTGGCTGATATTCGCTTTTTTGAGTGCTGCATTCTTACGTTTGTATTTAGCGCAATTGAGTTCAATAAAATGTTTTGCCAGTAAGGGAATGTCCTGTTTTCTGTTCCTTAAAGGAGGGGATTCAATAGGAAATACATTCAAACGATAATAGAGATCTTCCCGAAAATTATTTTCCTCTACCATTAATTTTAAATCCTTGTTGGTCGCTGCAATAATACGCACGTCAATCTTTCGAGTTTTTTCGTCACCAATTCGTTCAAATTGTCCTTCCTGAAGAACGCGTAATAATTTACTCTGTAAATCCAGAGGAATTTCACCGACTTCATCTAAAAACAGAGTACCATTATCAGCCAACTCAAAGCGACCAGCCCGATTTTTCAGAGCTCCGGTAAAGGCTCCTTTTATATGGCCAAAAAACTCACTTTCGAATAATTCATGGGGGATGGCCGCACAGTTTACCCGGATCAAAGGGCGTTGATTCCGCTCACTGCGATCATGAATTGCCTGGGCAATGAGTTCCTTTCCCGTTCCAGATTCACCATTTATTAAAACATTGGCATCTGTTGGTGCCACTAATTCAATTTGTTGTAAAATTTGTCCAATGGCATCACTTTCGCCAATAATATCTTTAAAGTTATGGCGGCTAAGAAATTCTTCCTTCAGGTAGATGTTTTCAGCTTCTAATTGATCTTTCATTTTTGCTACTTCAGTATAAGCAGCCTTAAGAGCCTGTTCGGTTCGCTTTCGTTCACTAATATCAGTAAAAACAACCACGGCACCAAGCAGACGTTCTTTTTCATAAATCGGTGTACTGGTGTAGTCTACAGGGATGCTGCTGCCGTCTTTATGCCAGAAAACTTCATCTTCAATGTGATGCACTTTACCGTCTTTAAATGCGGCATAAATCGGACATTCATGCGCCGGATAGTGGCTTCCGTCTGGTTTTGTGTGGTGCAGTATTTTATGCATGGGCCTGCCCAGAAGCTCAGCAACTTTCCAGCCTAGAATCTTTGCTGCTGCTGGATTTAAAAACGTGGTTATACCATCACTGTCAATGCCATAAATGCCTTCACCTGCAGACTCAAGGATTAAATTATTTTGATGTTGAACACGTATCAGTTCATCTAATGATGGTTCTTTTGTAATGGATTCATTAGACAGCATGGTTGAAAACCTGTTGTGTTAATTGGGAGCGCATAAGCAGATTCAGTTGAGCTTAAAGAGTAAATTAAATATCGCTGTTTAGCAACGAATTTTCATTTATTCAGTTACGAAATTTCATTAATAACACAAAAATACGATACACGAAAAAATCGGACGTTTAATTTAATATTTTAATTATCAATGATATAAGTTAACTTGTCGGCATTGGCATGGTTGCTGCGTTTATAGTGTTGAGTGAGTAATTCTAAAAATGAAATTGGAGTAAAACAATGCGTGATAAAATGAAGGTTCTACAGCACTTTTTTGCACGACAACAACCCAGGCAATCGAATAGCCTAATCATTAAATCCGGTTTCGGAGGCTTGACTGGGATTGCGTTATTGGGGTTACTGAGTCAATCAACGGACAGTCTCTGGCTCATGGCACCCTTTGGTGCTACCTGCGTGCTGCTTTTTTCTGTACCGGCAAGTCCTTTGTCACAGCCAGCAAATGTGATCGCGGGTCATTTGCTGTCAACCAGTATTGGTTTAGCTCTGCATACTTTTTTACCAATGTCCTGGTGGGCTATAGGATTAGCAGTGGGTCTGGCAATTGCTGCTATGGCTGTTTTACGGATAAGCCATCCTCCTGCCGGAGCTGATCCACTGGTTGTTTTCTTAGAAAGTCCGGGCTGGGATTACCTGGGGTTTCCAGTATTGTCAGGTAGTATCATTCTGGTTCTGGTTGCCTGGTTAGTTCATCGTGCGCCTCCCGTGGTCCATTATCCTATTTATGTTGTTCAGCAGACTAAATAATTTAAATGCTTACAAAGGTAAAGTTATCTGCGTTAGTGTATGGTTCAGGTCATTCACACTTGCCTGAACCATACGACTTTACTGTTAAAAATGATAAACTTAAACCTAAATAAATCTGTTGAATCTACTGCGGGCGTCCAATGTAAAGTGAATTCACGATGGCATTTTACAAAGTTGAATGGCCTGTATAAAACCTGCCACGCATAAATCGTTGGCATTGAGAGAATAAAATGATCAGAATTGGCCAGACTTACGAATTAGATGTAGTAAAAGTTGTAGATTTTGGTGTTTATTTAGATGCCAAAAATTTAGGCGAGGTATTGTTGCCGCGAAGACATGCTCCGGGTGATCTGTCTAAAGGCGATTCTATCACTGTATTTCTTTATCTCGACTCAGAAGATCGGCTTGTGGCAACCACCCAAAAACCCAGGGCGATGGTGGGTGAATTTGCCTATTTAAAGGTCCTGGATACCACCAATGTGGGCGCTTTTTTAGATTGGGGTTTAGATAAAGATCTATTAGTGCCTTTTGCTGAGCAACACAGACCGATGGAAGCCGGACGTTCTTATCTGGTGTATTTATATCTCGATAAGCTGGATGGCCGGAT
>CBDTVA010000233.1:0-5120 GCA_965363935.1 uncultured Gammaproteobacteria bacterium
CCTGATAAGTCCAGTCCTTGAAAGCCCATTCCTTGAAAGCACACTCTTTGAAAGCACATTCTTTGAAAGCATTAGTCCCTGAGAAAAAGTTGCCTGGTCTATCTATCTGGTGGCTGGCCATCCGTCCCAAAACCTTATCCATTTCAATAACACCTGTATTATTAGGTTCTGCTTTGGCATGGCATAATTCAGGTGTTTTTTCATTTATCACCTTCCTTGTGATCCTGCTTTCCGCACTCTGTATTCAGATAGGCACTAACCTTTATAATGATGCCGTGGATTTTGAAAAAGGTGCAGATACAGCCGAACGCCTGGGGCCAAGACGTGCCACACAGCAAGGCTGGTTAAATGCCCGGCAGATTAAATCCGGGGCCTTTATCAGCTTTGTTATAGCCTTTACTGCCGGCATCTATCTGGCCTGGATAGGTGGCATGAGCATTGTTATTCTGGGATTAATTGCCATTCTGTGCGGATACGGCTATAGTGCCGGCCCCAGACCCATCGCTTATTCGCCACTGGGTGAAGTATTTGTTGTGATTTTTTTTGGTTTTGCTGCCGTTGGCGGCACTTATTTCCTGCAATGTCAGGCAATAAATCCATTCGTTTTAATCATGGCCAGTACTATAGGCAGTATGGCTGCGGCAATTTTGCTGGTCAATAATTATCGTGATCTGGATGGCGACCAGAAAGTAAACAAGCTCACGCTGGTTCACTATACCGGGCGTCCTGCTGCACGAAACATCTATATTGCAATGCTTGTTTACCCCTATCTGTTATTATTTGCTCTGCTTCCTGTATATTCATGGACCATTTTATTTCCCTTGCTTAGCCTGCCATTGGTAATACTGCTGATTAAATTATTTTTACAACTGGCAATTTCTTCTGAACTGAATCAGGTACTAGCCCGAACAGCCCAGCTGCAACTGGTATATACACTGTTATTATGCCTTGGTTTGTTATTAAGGGATTTATTATTATCAGCAGATTTACTTTTATAATGCAAAATCTCTCTGAATTACACTCTTGCCTGCTGAACAAATTTTTACAAAATAAGTTTATTGTCACAGATTATCAACTTATTCCCTACACAATAAAACTGAAAGTTCCTTACCAGAAAGAGTTGAAGACTCCTCACCAGAAAGAGCGGATGGCTCCCTGGAAAACATCCAACTCAAGCATACACTACCGTCAGGGCTTACTGGTCAGACTGATTATCAATAAATCACTTTCAATAACCGGTGAATGCGCTCCTATGCCAGAAATTGGTACAGAAAACCTTTTTCAGGCCCAGCAATTTTTACAAAAAAAACTACCCTCTCTTATAGGCAAACCTCTTGGTACTGATATATTGTCAGACATGCAGGCCTTGACAGCCTGCCGGTTTGCTCTGGAAACTGCCCTTTTATCCCTGGTTGCAACCCTAAACGAGACAAATATTGCCCAACTACTTAATCCTGAACCTGCCCGGGAGGTAAAAGTGAATGCTATGCTGGGTTCACTGGATACTAATTTGATAACACGTGCCAAACAGGCTGAAGCCCAGGGTTTTGGCTGTCTGAAAATAAAAGTTGGTCTGAGCGATATTGAGAGAGAAGCCACAGCGCTTGGCAATTTGCTGAAACAGATTTCACCTGCTACTGTAATCCGCCTGGACGCAAACAAGAGCTGGACACTGGAGCAGACAGAATGGCTGCTGGGTTTTTTGCAACACAAGCTTGAAGCACATATTAGTCAGATAGACAGCATTGAAGAGCCATTAACCACTTATAATGAAAAAAAATACCAATACCTGCAAAGTAAAACCACTATTGCTCTTGCTCTGGATGAATCTTTTTCTTCAACCAGCAGCCTTGTACAATTTCCAGTTCGCAGGCTGGTGCTAAAACCCATGGCACAGGGGGGTATTATCAATACCTATCACCTTGCCAGACAGGTTCAGGAGTATAAAATTGAAACTGTCTTCACCAGCAGTATTGAAACCGGTTATGGACTATGGCCTATTGCCTATTTGTGTTGCGCAATTAATAACAAACAATTTCATGGTCTGGCTACTGCTCCCTGGCTTGAAAACACACTCATAAAACCACCTGAGATAAAGCATGGCACCATCTCTCTATAAGTATTCATTTACCACTCGCCTGCATGATATTGATGCAGCCGGAGTGGTTTTTTTTGCGCGTATTTTCTACTATGCACATGATGCCTATGAAAGCTTTTTAAGTCACCATCAACAACCCATTCAGAAAATTCTGCAGGCCGATTTTATTCTGCCTGTCAGCCATACAGAAGCTGACTTTAAAGCACCCATGTTTTTAAATGAAGAAATTACCATTGATATTTTTTCTCAGGATGTGAGAGATAATGAATTTACTCTGTATTATCACTTCCTGGATCAGTCTGGACAACTCAAAGCAACAGCCCTGACTCAACACGTCTGCCTTGATACCAATACTCGAACTCGAAAAGCCTTGCCCAAAAGTATTCGTTCTATACTTTGATAAACAAAAAAGTAGCTGAGGGATAATAAAATGATTTACCGGGATATCACCAAGAGCGTTTCCTGGCAATTTTTTAAGAGAGGTGGCGAAGTTCTTGCTGACACCTGGATATAGTTTCCAGATAATAGTTTGATAATTTTTTCTCGTAGGCACAATCACCATTGTAGCCTATTTGCTTAAGGCGCATGTTCAGATACTTTATTTCAGCAATTATTTTTGCTTTGTCATTTTGTTGCTCATTTATGCTAGTAGCGTTCAAATGATCAATTTTTGATAACATGAATTTATTTCCTCCTTTTATTTTATTTTATTTTATTTTTATCTATAGCATAACAAGTAAATATGACAATATAATGACAAACGGTAATTTTTTTAACCTGTGCATCAAATAGTAAAAAAACTAGTCACCGTATTTAAAATCATTGGCAGAACTTTCATTCCTTGTTATCAGTTTGCATCTGCCATTCTATATCGAGATAGTTAAATAAGGCACGACACAAGAGTTCCAATGAAACAGGTTTATCCACAAAATCATCGCAACCATATTTTTCGCAGAGTTGCTTATCTGCTAAGGTAACACTGGCAGAAACGATAAATATCAGCGGCTGAACCGGCAAATCAAGTTGCCTGATATGCTGCAAGGCCTCAATGCCATCCATCTCCGGCATTTTTAAATCCAGAAGTACAAGGTCAGGTTGTCCCTTCAGCACCTGCTCAATGGCCTGTTGTCCATTTTCTGCCTGAGTGACTGATTTAAAACCAACTTTTTCCAGCATTTTTAACAACAACAGGCGATTCATCTTTTGATCATCTACAATCAGTACTTGATAAGGTGAATTATTATGATCTAATCGCCGGTAGTTGATAATCTTTTTATAATCGAGCACTCCTGTCTGCTCGATAGTTAAATCATCGGAAAGTCCCTGGATATCTTCTTTTAAAGGGATTATGAGCTGAAATTGACTGCCCTGACCTGGAATACTGCTGAGTGTCAAACTCCCCTGCATCAATTCAGATAATTTTTTACTGATTGCCAGACCCAGCCCTGTACCCTTGGATTGCGCCTGACGACTACCTGCCTGCTGAAACGGTAAAAATACCTTCTCTACTTCCTCAGGGCTCATACCTTTGCCTGTATCAGAGACCTGGAAATTTAAATTCATATCATGAATACTAACCTTAAAAATTATTTCGCCCTGACGGGTAAATTTAATAGCGTTACTGAAAAGATTAAAAATTATCTGTAATAATTTTTTTCTATCCGCTAATATTTTATCTGGTAAATTATCGGCAAAACAGGTGTTAAATTGTAATTTTTTATGTGCACATTCCAGACTAAACGTTTGTACAATCTGGTTTAACATCTCATTAAGATTGAATATTTCTTCTTCCAGATCAATTTTATTAGACTCTATTTTTGTCAAATCCAGAATTTCATGTATTATCGTTAATAAATGTTTTCCACTGAGATGAATATTTTTAATGGTATTGGTTTGCTCTTGTGCTAAATTCCGATCTTGCATGAGTAATTCAGAAAAACCTAAAATTACATTTAATGGTGTTCTCAATTCATGACTGATATTGGCTAAAAACTGGGACTTAATTTCATTGGCAGTCTCAGCTTCTTCTTTTGCCTGTTTTAATTCCTGCTCTGTCTCTTTACGATGAATAATTTCTTCTTCTATTTGAGCAATCATGAAATTAGTTGATTTTTCAATATCCGCCAGTTCATCACTACCCTTAGCCGGCAAGCGTAATGAATAATCACCTTTACCAATACGCTCCAGATAAATCCTGATTTGATCGATTTTTCGTCTCATTACACCGGTGGAACGTATCGAAATTAATAAGACCAGAATAAAAATAAGCAACGATATCAAGCTGACATAATAAAGATATTTGTTGCGCTGGCTAAAAATTTCATTTTCACTGATATTAATAATAATTAACCAGTCCCATGCAGGAGAGAGAGTATAAACACTGAAGTATTTTTCTTTTCCTGACCGGTAAGTCAGTTGATTGACGACAGATTGTCCTTGATGCTGCTGTACTGATGACACTTTAGCAAGAAACTGTTGAACCGGTATGACCGCGTTGGGCTGTTCTGGTTTAAGAAGAACATTACCCTGCTTGTCCAACACAATAATAAAACCACTTTTACCAAAATGATACTGCTGCAATTTAGACAGTAAATTCTTTTGCCCGGCTAACACATAGTCATCAATCTCAAGGATACCTGCGTCCTCTAGTATCTGATATGCCTGAATGACTTCCTGATTTATATTCTTTAGTTCCCGGGAAAACTGTTTTGCGTATAAATCATAGATCACGCCACTGATAATCCAGTAGCCGGTCAGCACAATGGATAAACTGAGTAAGGATAAAACACTAAAAACAAAAAAATTTATTTTGGTTTTTAATTTCATGAGTATTTCCCAAACGAAAATGGGATGAAAAGTAATAGTTTATCGTAAAATTGTCGCTGTCTTGATCAAAGCTGGCTTAAATACAATACCTTGTGGCTTGGCCAGGCGAAAATTAATAAACAGTTTCCCTTTTTTGTTTTTAACCATTGCAATATCTGCAGGTTTGGCACCGTTTAATATTTTTAGCGCAGTTTGT
>CBDTVA010000234.1:0-5119 GCA_965363935.1 uncultured Gammaproteobacteria bacterium
ATATTACTTCTTCGATATGGATTCAGATGACCCAATAGCTCAGGAGTTATTTTGATTTTTCCTGCTTTTTTCAATTTTAACAGCACTTTAATCATTTTTTAACAGACTGTTTTTAAGTAGTTAATTAAAATCCCTATAAGTTTCCATCTTTATTGGGATACTGTAAAATAATATCAAATGTTTAATCCTGTGAATTTAAATTTTTTCTCGATAAGCCTTTTCATTATTTTTCCTAAACTATCTTATTGCTACAGCATATGATTAAAAGATTATTTTTATTGAATATTTTATTTCTTTCGTGCTTACAGTCAACACTATCTGTTAGTGGTGAAAAAGAGTTCCTTTCAAATACTCAAATAAAAAAATCCAATAATAGCCTATTTTTTACATCGAAAGAACTGCAATGGCTAGATAAAAAACAACCGATAACTTATGTTTATGATCCAGATTGGCCTCCTTTTGAATGGACTAATGGGATACAGGAACATACCGGGATTATAGCTGATATTTTATCCATTATATCCGATAAAACAGGTATTGAATTTAGACCTGTTCATACCAAAACATGGAATGATGCTGTAAAACTTGCAAAAGCTCATAAAGTGAATATGTACAGCGCTGTTGCTGTCACTGAAGAGAGAAAAAACTATCTGAATTTCACCACTGAAAATATTTATTCCTACCTTACTGTTTTTGTTTCAGATATAAAAAATCGTGATTATACACTGGATGAATTTAACCGTTTAGAAGGGAAAACAATAGCTCTCATAAAAGGAAATCTGTTAAGTAAAACAGTAAAAATGAACTATCCTAAAGCAAAATACATCTATGTAGATTCCACAAAAGAAGGCTTTGATAAGGTGACCAATAAAAAAGCCGATCTATTCGCCATCAATGCAGCGACAGCCACCTACTTTATTAACCATAAAGGCTATTCTGAAGTCAAAGTATATAAAAAGATAGATTTTAAAGTTAATTTAAAAATAGCACTACAAAAAGATGTCCCAAAAGAAGTTATCTCTATTTTAGACAAGACGATACGTTCTATAGGAAAAGAACAGCTCAGTGATATTTTTCATAAGTGGACAATTGGAACAGAATATCAATATGAGAATATCATTAGATGGTTTCTGATTATTTGTGTGTTTATCCTTGTTGTCGTATTGCTATTGCTTGTATGGAACAGAACATTAAATAAGCGGGTATTGCAGCGTACATCCGAATTAAATGCCAGGAAAAGAGCCTTACAAGCTGAAATAAATGAACGCCAGAAGGCGGAGGTGACACTGCAATACCATTCAAAACTCCTGGAAAATGTTTCTGATGCCGTGGTGTCTGTTGATATGAACCAGAGAATTATCAGTTGGAATAAAGCGGCCGAAAACATCTACGGCTGGAAATCTGAAGAAGCACTTGGAAAGTTCCATAGAGAGCTTACTTCTATGGAGTATGTGGGCATAAGCCGTGAAGAAGTGCTCAATGATATAATTCATAAGGGCTTCTGGCGAGGTGATGTTGTACAACGTCGAAAAGACGGCCAGCAGATATTTGTCCAGAGCACACCTTCTCTTATTAAGGATAAGGAGGGTAAAAATATGGGTATTGTTGGTGTCCAACGGGATATGACCGAATACAGGCAAGCTGAAGAAGCACTTCGAGAGAGTGAAGAAAAATTCAGAACCCTTGTAACCAATACCGAAGAAATTGTTTATATGATTGACAAAAAAGAGGTAATTATTCTTTCCGAAGGAAAGGGGCTTTCTAAATTAGGTTTAAACCCGGGCGAAGTGGTCGGAAAATCTGTTTTTGAACTGTATAAAGATTACCCTGAAATATTAGATAAAATGAGAAACGTGTTTGATGGTGAAACTGTTACCATTGAACATCATATTAGCGACCATTATTTAAAAAGCTGGTTTACACCTCATAAAAACAGGACTGGAGATATAATTGGCTTATTAGGTTTGTCAGTCAATATCACCGAACAGAAGCAGGCAGAAGCAAAAAACCTTGAATATCAGTCAAGGCTCAAAGCATTAGCATCACAGTTAACCCTGGCTGAAGAAAAAGAAAGGAGCCTGCTTGCGGTTGAACTACACGATAATATCGGCCAATCACTGGTTTTTTCACGAATACAATTAGCGAATCTAAAGGGGCAGATATCTGAAGATAAAGTGAAAGGTTTAATTGATGAAATATCTCAATCCATACTGCACATGATTCAAACAACAAAATCACTGGTTTTTGATTTGAGTTCTCCTCTATTGCATGACATTGGCTTATCAGCAGCAATACATCAATGGCTAAATGAACAAATTTGCCAGAAGCACGGTCTTAAAATTGAATTCATTGATGATTACAACAAAAATCTTAAAAGCAAAGAAATGAGAACTCTTTTATTTCGTAATGTTCGGGAATTATTGATCAATGTGGTCAAACATGCTCATGCAAAGAAAGTCACCGTGTATTTGGAAAGCGACCAGGATAATATAAAAATTACGGTTCAGGATGATGGCTCAGGTTTTTCTGCTGATGATAAAATAGTGACATCCGGATCAAACTTTGGACTTTTTAGTATTCAGGAGAGAATGAATGATATGGGTGGTCAATTAAAAATTGAATCGGAACCTGGAACGGGTTGCAGAGCCATATTAATCGCACCGCTTAGCAGCTAAATATAAAGATGAAAAAAAAGATGCAAGCAAAAATTCTATTAGTCGATGACCATGCCATTATTCGTAAAGGTCTGCAGCTATTGCTGGAGAATAAAGAAGATATGGTCGTAGTCGGCGAGGCAGGCGATGGGGAAACCGCGCTCGCACTGATTCAGGAATTATCACCTGATGTTGTTATTATGGATATCAGCATGCCAGGACTCAATGGTATTGAAACAACAAAACGCATCAGTGAGGCATTTCCTGATATAAAAGTGATAGCACTATCCATTCATTCAGAAAAACAATTTGTCGAAGACATGCTTCAGGCAGGTGTGGCAGGATACCTCTTGAAAGAGACACTGCCTGAGGAATTGGTGTCCGGGATCAGAGCGGTAGTTCGTGGTGAAGGTTATTTAAGCCCCTCAATCACTGGCGTTGTAGTTGATCTCTATCGTACACAATTGTCCAGAAAAGAAAGTTCTGAAGCAGAGAATTTTGATATTCTTGTTTTCAAGCTGCATAAACCAGATTTAACCACAAACCATGTGCATCGTCAGAGATTGATCGAAAAACTTGACGATAATCGTCAATTACCCTTACAACTTGTCATTGCACCTGCGGGATATGGCAAGTCAACACTCGTGGCTTGCTGGTTAGATACTATTGATTGGCCTGCATCTTACTTTTCCATTGACCAATCTGATAATGATTTACGTCAATTTCTTATGTATATCACCTATGCAATTCAGCGCCTTTTTCCTGATACATTAGTCAAAACAAGCGCCTTGCTCAATTATCCAAAATTGCCGCCAAACTTAATGCTGGCCAACACACTGCTAACTGAGCTGGAAACAATAGGGAAAGATTTTATATTAGTGCTGGATGACTTTCATCTGATAAAAGAAAAGTCCATACATGACTTGATATCCGAATTACTTCGTTATCCACCTCAAACAATGCACCTTATAATTGTTTCTCGTATGGAACCCTTTTTACCTTTAATGTCACTGCGTACAAAGGAAAAGGTCAATGAAATTCGTTTGCTTGATTTGAAATTTACAGAACAGGAAACTGGATATTTTCTCCAACAAGCAACACAAAAAGAAATGACTCCAGCAATTATTAAAGACTGGGCAGAAAAAACAGAAGGTTGGATTACGGGACTTTATCTTGCGGTACTTTCCATGGTTCATAGAGGTGAATTGCATTCTGTTAGTGAACACATTGATCCCGATGCACAATATGTTATGCAATATCTATTTTCTGAAATTCTTGCTCAGCAAGAGTCAGGATTTAAAGAATTTCTTATAAAGACATCTATATTGAAACGCTTTTGCGGACCTTTATGTGATGCAGTTAATCCCATTGATTCAAAGTCAGCGGATAATCAAATGACTGGCTGGGACTTTATTCGTAAACTAAAAAATGACAATCTGTTTTTAATTAATCTCGATGATAAAAGTTTCTGGTTCCGATACCATCATCTCTTTCAAAAACTATTACACAACGGTTTAACAAAAAAATACAGTCAGGAGGTCATTAATGAACTTTACTTAAAGGCCAGTCAGTGGTTTGAAGGACAAGATCTCATTGAAGAGGCAATCCAATATGCTTTGAAATCCGGGGACGAGAACAATGCGGCCAGGATCTTAGAACAGCACCGTCGGAATGAGCAGGATCAAGACAGGTGGCGAAATGTAGAAAAATGGCTTGCTCTTGTTCCTGAAAAAATCAGGGCACAGCGACCAGAACTCTTATTGACGCAAGCCTGGATATGGCACGATTCATTTCAACTAATGAATATCATTCCTATTATTGAGAAACTGGAATTATTAAAAGATGATGAGCAATTAAGTGGTACCTCTTTGGGAGAGTTACGTTTCTTCCAGGGCGTCTTACGATACTGGCAAGGCAAGGGGGAACTCAGTCTTGCAATGCACTCACAAGCTCGTGAGCTAATTCCCCAAAATCACCCAAGAATTTTTGGACTTGTTGAAATCTATTGTGCACTATCGAGTTATATGATGGGCCAAAAGCAAACGATCTTTCAACAACTCAACGATAAAATCAGAACAGGCCGTGTTCTCAGTGGGGCATTGCTTTCTAGACTATTCATTGCAAGGTCGTTTCTTTATCAGCTCTCGGGCGAAGTGCACCAAAGCGCCCAGGATGCGCATTCAGTCAAGGATATCTCAATACAAAGTAATATTGGCTACATAGAAGGCTGGGCTGATTACTTACAGGGCGTCAGTTTTTTTCGTTCTTACGACCTGGCAGCCACTCTGGTTCATTTCTCTCCATCGATTGAATATCGATACGTTATGCATACCAGAGCAGCTTTTGATGCAATGGTGGGACTTGCATTGACGTTTCAGGCTATGAAGCAGCCAGATGCTGTTAAAGAAACCATAGGAAAAATGTTAGATTTTGCTCATGAGACAGGTGACCGCCAACTTTTATCT
>CBDTVA010000235.1:0-5113 GCA_965363935.1 uncultured Gammaproteobacteria bacterium
TTTCAGTGCATGAAAAACTTCTGCGCCATAACGAATGGCTTCAGACATAGACGGTGCGCCGGTTGGCAGAATCATAAATTCCTGGATATCAACGTTATTATCCGCGTGCTCACCGCCGTTAATGATATTCATCATAGGTACGGGCATGGTAAACGGACCTTCGCCACCCAATTGCCTGTATAAAGGCACTTTATTGGCTTTCGCTGCGGCATGGGCTGTTGCCAGGGAAACTGCCAATAATGCATTGGCGCCCAGACGGTCTTTATTTTCAGTACCATCCAGGGCAATCATTTTATTATCAATACCGCTTTGATCGTCTGCACTCATGCCGACAACGGCCTCTTTGATTTCCCCATTGACATTATTCACGGCATTCAGGACCCCTTTGCCCAGAAACCGTGATTTATCGCCATCACGTAATTCAATGGCTTCTCTGGCTCCTGTTGAGGCGCCTGAAGGTACAATAGCGCGCCCCATGGCACCGCATTCCAGAAAAACATCCGCTTCAACGGTCGGGTTACCGCGTGAATCAATGACTTCTCTTGCTTTTACATCAACAATTGTTAATTCTGACATTTGAGTTCCTTCATCTTTATGTGTTAATTTAATAATTTGAATATAACTAAGAATAATAACTATTCATGAAAATTGTGAGATAAATTCTGAAGAAACTTAAGCAAAATGGCTAAAGCTTCATATTACTGACTACAATTTACAGGGTATTTTCTGCGAAAGGTTTTGCTTTGACCAGCTGATCGATTTCCATCAGCATTTGTAATAAATCGCTCATTTTATCCAGTGGCCATGAGTTCGGCCCATCGCTTAACGCTTTGTCCGGCTCCGGATGGGTTTCCATAAACAAACCCGAGACGCCACTGGCAACAGCTGCCCGCGCCAGTACCGGCACAAATTCACGATTACCGCCGGAACAACCGCCTAAACCACCCGGCTGCTGCACCGAATGGGTCGCATCATAAACCACGGGACAGCCTGTTTCGCGCATCACAGCCAGAGAACGCATATCGGAGACCAGATTATTATAGCCAAAACTTACTCCGCGCTCACAGGCCATTATCTGATTATTACCTGTTTCTCTGGCCTTATCCATCACGTTCTTCATATCCCAGGGAGCAAGAAACTGTCCCTTTTTGATATTAACCGGTTTACCTATTGCGGCAACATTTTTAATGAAATTGGTCTGACGACACAAAAATGCCGGGGTTTGCAGTACATCCACCACCTCGGAGACTTCATCCAGAGGGGTGTCTTCATGAACATCAGTCAACAGGGGCAGGTTTAGCTCATCTTTTACTTTTTGTAAAATTTTCAATCCCTCAGCCATTCCCGGACCACGATAGCTGCTGCTGGACGTTCGATTGGCTTTATCAAAGGAGGATTTGTAGATAAAGGGAATGTTTAATGCTGTAGTGATTTTTTTTAATTGCTCGGCGGTTGCCAGCGCCATATATTCACTTTCAATGACACAGGGACCGGCAATTAAAAAAATCGGTTTCTCCAGCCCAACTTCAAAGTCGCACAATTTCATTAGAATAATTTCCCTTCTTCATTTTCAATTGGCAGACCCGCACTGATTCGGGCGGCATTAATATAACTGGTAAACAAAGGATGTCCATCTCGTGGAGTTGAGGTGAACTCCGGATGAAACTGACAGGCCACAAACCAGGGGTGATCGGCTACTTCAACCACTTCAACCAGATTTTCATCGATTGAAATACCGGAGAAAATCAACCCGGCATTAGCTAATGGTTCACGGTAATAGTTATTAAACTCATAGCGATGACGATGACGTTCCACAATCACTTCTTTACCATAAATCTTTTTCACCAGGGAATCATGGCTGAGCCTGCAGGGCTGGGCGCCCAGGCGCATAGTGCCGCCTAAATCGGTGTTTTCATCCCGGGTTTCAATGGTACCATCTTCTTTTTGCCATTCCGTGATCAACGCAATGACCGGATTGGGCGTCCTGGGATCAAATTCAGTACTATGGGCCTTATCCAGCCTGGCAACATGCCGGGCATATTCAATTACAGCCACCTGCATGCCCAGACAGATCCCCAGATAAGGTATCTTGTTTTCCCGGGCATACTGAGCCGTTAAAATTTTACCTTCCACTCCCCGTTTACCAAAACCGCCGGGTACCAGAATCGCATCCATACCCTTAAGACAGTCTGTACCGTCATTTTCAATTTCTTCAGAATCAATGTAGGTGATTTTAACTTTCGTTGAGGTATGAATGCCAGCATGTATCAATGATTCTGAAAGTGATTTGTAGGACTCGGTCAAATCGACGTATTTACCTACCATGGCGACTGTGATTTCACCCTTTGGATTATCTTGCGCATCCACCACCGCCTGCCATTGAGATAGATCAGCCTGGGGCACATCCAGTTTTAGTTTTTCTACCACCAGCTGATCCAGTTTTTGTTCATGATACAAAAGCGGGATACGATAGATGCTGTCAACGTCGATGGCAGAGATTACGCCCCGCTCTTCAACATTGGTAAACAGGGCAATTTTTCGGCGTTCCTCGGGTGGGATATCCCGATCAGCGCGACACACCAGAATATCAGGACGAATACCAATGCCTTGCAGCTCTTTCACCGAGTGCTGTGTTGGTTTTGTTTTTAATTCACCCGCAGTGGGAATATAAGGTAATAAGGTAAGGTGCATATACAGGGTATGTTCACTACCCATTTGTATACCTAACTGACGAATCGCTTCCAGAAAGGGCAATGACTCGATATCACCCACCGTACCACCAATTTCAATCATAGCTATATCGGCATCAGCGGCGCCTACATGAATACGTTGTTTGATTTCATCGGTAATATGAGGAATAACCTGTACCGTAGCTCCAAGATAATCACCACGGCGTTCTTTGCACAACACGCTTTCATAAACGCGCCCGGCTGTGAAGTTATTGCTCTGGTGCATATTGGTGCGCACAAAGCGTTCATAATGACCCAGATCCAGATCAGTCTCAGCACCGTCTTCGGTGACATAGACTTCACCATGCTGAAATGGACTCATAGTGCCCGGATCAACATTAATATAAGGATCCAGCTTAAGCAGGGTGACTTTTAAACCGCGTGCTTCAAGTAAAGCTGCCAGTGATGCTGAGGCAATTCCTTTGCCCAAAGAAGAAACAACACCTCCGGTAATAAAGATATATTTGGTCATTACGTTTTATCGGTCTCTAGACTTTCAGAACTCATATAGTAAAAAAATGCATACAAAAAGATGAAAAAAGATTTTACCGTTTCTTGTCAGTAATTTCATCCAAATCCTGTCTTATCCAGTGAATAATAAGTGAATTATCAGAGCTATCACCCTCCAGAGAGTTGTTAACCAGGTAATTACCCACCTGAAGCAACTCCTCACCCCAATAAATCAGCGGCAGTTGCGTACGTTCCCAGGGCGGGATGCCCTGCTCCTGAAACCAGTGTTTCAACCGCTGAGTCTTACCATTAGCCGTTTTCCTGAAACGTTCTCCACCTTTTCTGAAACCTACAGTAATCTCTTTACTTAACAGGGTTTGACGATTAAAACCCTTCTGTCCGGCCATCTCATTGGCAGAAACCAGTTTAATAAAGCTGTTATTCTGGCTAATTTCAAGTGTTTGATTTTCAATCAGAGTATAGGGTCGTGCTTCTTGCTGATCCCGGGTATGGTGTTCAGATTGAAGCTCAGACTGAGATACATTATTGGAAACATCCAGGAGATAGAGTTTATCCCGATATTTTCTTATCTCACAATGAAATGCATCCCGTTTCCAGCGTACCACCGGTACGGCATCTTCTCTTGCCTGGACGACACTGAGTACAATCTGGTCAAGAATTTTTTTCGATGGCAGGGGTTGATGATTTAAACTGATCCAGTGCCTGAGCAAATTCTTCAGTCGCGCCTGTTCACGATGCTGGCTATGAAAAGGAATTTTTTTCTGTTCTTTCTGGCCTTTTTTTAGCAGTCCCAGAACGGGTTTCAGCAAAAGCTTATCGTATTCCACCACGCCGTTCTCATTAATATAGTACATGGCATGGATATCATCGTCTGCCATTTCGTCCATCAGCGCTTGAGACTCTGCCACAAGTTCGGCCGATCGGGCAAAATTTTCCTGTACCGCCGGCCAGCGCTTTGCTAATAATGGCAGTATCGTATGGCGTAAATAGTTGCGATCATAACGATCTTCCTGATTACTTTCGTCTTCTATCCATTGCAGTTGGTGTTGCCTGGCATACGCCTGAATATCCTGTTTTTTATAATCCAGCATGGGACGACACAACAGGCCATTAGCAAATGACTTAACTCTGGGCATGGCTGACAAACCTTTGCTTCCACTGCCGCGAAGTAATTGTAACAACAGAGTTTCTGCCTGATCATCCAGATGCTGGGCAGTCAATAGACACTCGTTTTTATCCAGTAGCTGACTAAAGGCCCTATAACGGGCTATACGTGCCGATGCTTCAGGACTTTGGCCTTTCGCTGGTCGAGCATCCACTTCTACAATGGTCAGAGGAATATCCAGTTCAAAGCAGATGTGCTGGCAATGTTTGCCCCATTTTTTTGAGTGGTAACTCAGACCATGATCGATATAAACCGCAGAAAAAGATTGCTCGAAACCGCTTGGGGAGTTTTTCAGTTGTGAGCAGAGGTGTAATAAAACATGAGAATCAACACCGCCACTATAGGCGATCAGATATTTTTCTGTATCCGCCAGTTGTTCAAGATGAAAATGAAAAGCCTGAGGTGTAACAGACATTACTCTGTAATACCCTCCCGCTTGTTGGAGCCTTCAAAAATAGCCATCAGCCTTCAATAAAATTACCAAATTGCATCAGACGCTCATATCGGGAGTCCAGCAAACGATCCGTTGGCATTTCAACCAGGTGCTCCAGGGTTTCCAGCAAGGATTGTTTGAGTTTCTTAGACATAGCGTCGTGATCCCTGTGTGCACCGCCCAGAGGTTCATCAATGATCTGGTCAATCAGCCCCAGTTCTTTTAAACGCTCGGAGGTAATACCCATTGCTTCAGCAGCGTCCGGGGCTTTTTCAGCGCTTTTCCATAAAATTGACGCACAGCCTTCAGGAGAAA
>CBDTVA010000236.1:0-5094 GCA_965363935.1 uncultured Gammaproteobacteria bacterium
CTTAAAAAAAAGGGGGAAGTAAAAAAACAGCTATTTATGGATGAACACTATCTATTAATATTTTAAAAAAAATTGGGTTATACTAATGACAGTTCGATCCTGAAGACTCAGTCAATACGGAGCATTGAATGAATAAGAAAGTCCTGGCTGTTGTTATCCTTCTGATACTGGTTGTCGGAGGAGCCATTTTTTTTGCAAATCAACAATCAGCACAATCAGTCAATGAATTGACGCTGTTTGGCAATGTCGATATCCGGGAAGTTCAGTTAACAGTGAATGCATCGGAACATATTGCACAAATTTTTGTACAGGAAGGCGACCGGGTCAAAAAAGGTCAGTTTCTGGCCATTTTACACACTGATCTGCTGGAAGCCCGAGTGGCTGAAGCTGAGGCCTTGTTAGTGGCACAGCAACAGACCGTGGTAAAACTGAAAGCAGGCAGCCGGGAACATGAAATTGCCGGATAAAAGCAGAATATGCCGCTGCTAAAAGTCAGTCAACTATGGCGCAGGATACGGCAAAACGCTTGCAAAAACTTTTACCAAACAATCTGGCATCAGCAGATGATGTGGAAACAGCTCAGGCAAAAGCGGATACTGCGCTTGCCCAGGCAGAAGCAGTCGCTCATGCGCTGGCTCTGGCAATTGAAGGGTCCAGAAAGGAAGATATTGCCATTGCCGAGGCGCAATTGAAAGCACAGCAAGCAAGTGTAGAAATAGCAAAACAACACTTGCTGGATGCCAGCCTATTTAGTCCTTCAGATGGTGTTATCCGTAATCGTATTCTGGATCCGGGTGATATGGCAACCCCTCAGTCAGTCATATTGACACTGGCATTGACTGATCCTGTCTGGGTAAGAGCTTATATACCAGAAACTGAGCTGGGTAAGGTCGCCACCGGTTTTAATGCTGAAATTATGAGTGACAGCTTTCCTGATAAACGTTATCAGGGCTGGGTAGGATTTATATCGCCGACTGCCGAATTTACTCCCAAAAATGTACAGACACCCGAATTACGCACCCGGCTGGTTTATTCGATACGCGTTTATGCCTGTAATCCTCAGGATGAATTGCGACTGGGTATGCCGGTAACGGTGACAATTCCATTGCATCAGGATATTGCAGCGGCAAGCTCACATCGCTGTAAGAACAATCAATGACTGTAGCACCGATCACCGTCAAGCAGCTGAATAAAGTATTTAATAGCGGAACAAGGTATATACAGGCACTGGAAAATGTCAGCTTTCAGATCACCCGGGGGCAGGTGACAGGTCTAATAGGCCCGGATGGTGCGGGTAAAACCACTTTAATGCGCCTGTTATGTGGTCTGTTACACATTGATAGCGGCAGCATCAATGTCTTAGGGTTTAATGTGTCGACTCAGCCTCAAGGGGTACAGTCCAGAGTTTCCTATATGCCGCAACGTTTTGGTCTGTATGAAGACCTGACGGTGCAGGAAAATTTGAATTTATACGCTGACCTGCAAGGTTTGCCCGTGGCGCAGCGCAAAGCCCGCTACAGCGAACTCCTGCATCTGAGCGGCTTATCACGCTTTACTGAACGGCTGGCTGGTCAGTTATCGGGTGGTATGAAGCAAAAACTGGGACTTGCCTGTGCACTGGTGGTACCGCCTGAATTACTATTACTGGATGAACCGACAGTGGGGGTTGATCCGGTATCCCGCCGGGAATTGTGGCAGATTGTTTATCACCAGGTGGAGCAGGCCGGAATGACGGTGTTGCTGAGTACGGCATATCTTGATGAGGCAGAGCGTTGCGCCGAGGTGATACTATTACATGAAGGCAAAATTGTAAATCAGGCCGCCCCGGAAATCTTCAGCGCTGAGTTACAGGGAAAAACCTGGTTAATAAAGAGTGATCAGTTAACAGCTCGCCAGCTGCAGATAAAATTAACTCAGCTACCAGGCATTATTGATGCAGTGATTGCCAATGAAGGGGTCAGAATTGTTAGCAAATCATCTCAGGTACAATCCATACAAGATTATTTTGATACCACTGAACAATTGCAGATCAGTGCACTCCCCCCGATTTTTGAAGATGCTTTTATTTCACTGTTAAAACAACGTCACTCATACAATGCAGCAAATAATGCAGGGATATCCTTAAGTACAAAAAAAAGTGCTAGTAAAAGTGCTAAAAAAATAGCACAAAGCAGTAGTGATGATGTGATTATCAAGGTTGAACAACTGGAACGACGATTTGGTGATTTTATTGCAGTTGACCAGATCAACTTTTCAGTACAAAAAGGGGAAATATTTGGTTTGCTTGGTGCTAATGGTGCTGGTAAATCAACCACTTTTCGTATGTTATGTGGTTTGTTACCGGCATCATCCGGGTTTTTGTCAGTTGCCGGTGTTGACTTACGCCATGCTGCCAATCAGGCCAGACAGAATATTGGTTATATGGCGCAAAAATTTTCCCTATACGCAAACCTGACCGTTATGCAAAACTTACAATTTTATGCCAGCACCTACGGATTATTCAAACAAGCACAGAAACAGCGTATACAGTGGGCATTTGAAACCTTTGATCTGGAATCATACCGTCATGTGAATGCAGCGGATTTGCCGTTGGGCTACAAACAACGCTTGTCATTTGCGGTTGCGCTGATGCACGAACCCAAAATTCTGTTTCTTGATGAACCCACTTCAGGCGTCGACCCACTGGCCCGCAGAGCATTCTGGGCACGTACCAATGCCCTGGCTGAAGCGGGTGTCACCGTGCTTGTTACCACTCATTTTATGGAAGAAGCCAATTATTGTGATCGTCTGGTTATTATGGCCGATGGCAAGGTGCTGGCTCAGGGAACGCCACAACACATGAAAACGCTGGCTGGCACCGAACAGCAGCCAGCACCGAGCATGGAAGACGCTTTCATTTATTTAATACAGCAACAGGCAGCATCGGCATGACTGAATCCATCAGTTTGCAGCGACTCTCGGGTTTGATTCGTAAAGAAAGCCTGCAAATTATACGTGATCCATCCAGTATAGCCATCGCCTTTATCCTGCCCATTGTCCTGCTGTTTCTGTTTGGTTACGGCGTGTCTCTGGATGCCAGAAACATTCCCATCGGTATTGTAGTAGAGCAGCCAGATGCGGCGACACAATCACTGAGTGGTTCTTTTGAGCAGTCTGACTATTTTTCTCCGGTTTATTTTCAGACCATACAGCAGGCTGAAAAATCGTTGCAGGAAAGCCAGATACAAGGCATTGTCTGGTTAAAAAATGATTTTGCCCGTCATTTGTTAAGTCAGGAGCAGGCAGTGATTGCGGTAAGGGTCAATGGAGTTAATTCCAATCAGGCGAATCTAACGCTGGGTTATATTCAGGGAACATGGCTGTCGTGGCTCACTCACTTTGCTCAGGCCCGGGGAATTGAACTGGACATGGCTATCCAACTGGAACACCGCGTCTGGTACAATGCCGCTGTTAGCAGCCGCCTGTTCCTGGTGCCTGGTCTGGTGGCTATTATCATGACACTGATCGGCTCACTGCTGACGGCCATGGTGGTTGCCAGAGAGTGGGACAGGGGCACGATGGAAGCACTACTGGTGACACCATTGCGTAACCATGAATTTATCGCAGGCAAGCTGATCCCCTATTTTGTTTTAGGTATGCTCAGTCTGGTCGTGACGGTGGTTTTAGCAATAGGAATATTTAATGTCCCTTTTATCGGCTCATTTTGGCTATTGATACTGACCGGAGCACTGTTTATGCTGGTGAGTCTGGCAATCGGTCTGCTGATTTCCATAGTCTCCAAAAATCAGTTTGTAGCCGGGCAGATTGCCATAGTGGTCAGTTTTTTACCGGCCTTTATATTGTCAGGTTTTATATTTGATATTCATTCCATGCCATTGCCCATTCAAATCATCACCCACATCGTACCGGCGCGCTACTATGTGGCAATATTGCAGACATTGTTTCTGGCAGGTGATGTGTGGCCGGTTGTCATAGCCAATGTCGCAGCCTTGCTGATACTGCTCATCTTTTTTTCACTGCTGGTGGCTAAAAAAACTCGCAAGAGTCTGGAGTAATACGGATGCCATGCAGTAAGCAGTTTTTGCTGATAATTGCCCTGGCTATAAAAGAGCTGCTGGCTCTATTGCGTGATAAAAGCAGTCGCTTCGTTTTAATTGGTCCGCCGGTTGCGCAACTGTTGGTGTTTGGCTACGCAGCAACCTACGACCTGAATAATATCTCTATTGCCCTATACAACGAAGATAAAGGCGCAGCTTCACGTGAACTGGTGAGTCATATCGCTGGTTCGCCTAGTATTAATGCACTTTATAACATTGAACATGAATCACAAATCAGGGCACTGATAGATAATAAGAATGTTTTGCTGGTATTACATATTAACAGTGAATTCAGTGCAGATATTGCCCGGGGCAAAACGGCAAGAGTACAACTGCTACTGGATGGGCGTAATTCCAATACAGCAATGATTGCTTTGAATTATATGCGTGAGATTATTTTACAGCTTAATCAGCAGTGGAGTGAAGCAAGGCATGCTCAAGGACCACCAGCCATTATTGAAGCACGTGCCTGGTATAATGAAAACTTGCAGTCACGCTGGTTTATAATTTCCGGAATCATAGGCTTGCTGACGCTGGTTGTTAGCTTGATAGTCACCGCATTATCAGTGGCCAGAGAAAGGGAACAGGGCACTTTTGATCAATTGCTGGTTACGCCGGTTCATCCTGCGTTTATACTCATCGGTAAAGCACTGCCAGGCTTACTGATTGGCTTGATTCAGGGCAGTCTGATTATCCTGCTGGCGGTACTGTGGTTTGAAGTTCCGTTGCGTGGCAGCCTCATTGCGCTATACCTGGGGTTGTTTCTGTTCCTGTTATCTGCAGTGGGTGTAGGGCTGATGATTTCAGCGATCTGTGTGACACAACAACAGGCCGTACTGGGAGCTTTTCTGTTTCTGGTACCTGCTGTTATTCTTTCTGGTTTTGCAACACCGATTGCCAATATGCCCGATGCTGTACAGCTGCTGACTTATATCGATCCACTGCGTTATTTTTTGATTATAGTTCGATCGGTTTTTATGGAGGGTGCAGGAGTTGA
>CBDTVA010000237.1:0-5052 GCA_965363935.1 uncultured Gammaproteobacteria bacterium
CTAGGGCATATACATACCACCATTTACATTAATGGTTTCTCCAGTAATGTAACTGGCCTCTTCCGACGCTAGAAATGTAACCGCTGCAGCAATTTCTTCTGCCTGGCCCAGTCGATTTAGAGGAATTTGACTGAGTAATGCGTCTTTAGTCTCATCAGGCAACGCCCTGGTCATATCCGTATCAATAAATCCGGGGGCCACGGAATTTACAGTAATGCCTCGAGACCCCACTTCCCTGGCCAGCGATTTGCTAAAACCGAAAATTCCCGCTTTGGCCGCAGCATAATTTACCTGCCCCGGATTACCGGTTAAACCAACAACTGATGCAATTGATATAATCCGGCCTTTTCTGGCTTTCATCATGGCACGCAAACAAGCTTTGGATAATTTAAAAATTGAAGTCAGATTGGTCTGGATAATAGAATCCCACTCGTCATCTTTCATTCTCATCATCAGATTATCACGAGTAATTCCCGCATTATTTACCAAAATGGAGGGCATGCCATAGTTTTCCTTCATCGCTTCCAGAACCTGATCAATACTGGCCTGCTCTATGACATTGAGCATCATACCCTGGCCTTTAATATTATTTTCCTGCAAATAGCTAGAAATATTTTCTGCACCTTTTTCAGAAGTAGCAGTACCAATAACTGTAGCACCCTTACGCCCCAGACTCAGTGCAATAGCCTGACCTATCCCCCTGCTTGCGCCACTCACCAGTGCAACTTCATTTTCCATAGACATTAAGATAATTCCTCAAAGACTTTATCGAGTGTTGCTGCATCAAAAACCGGATGTGCCGGCATACGGCGATTAATCCGGCGATTCAAACCGGTTAATACCTTGCCCGGACCACATTCAACGATGTGATCGCTTCCTTCAGCAACCATTTTATTAATCGTTTCTTCCCATCTGACCGGACGGGAGAGTTGCTTCACCAGAGCGTCACGGATCAGTTCCACATCATTTTCAATGGTGACATGCACGTTATTGATAACCGGTATTACAGGGCGATCCATATTAACAGTTTGCAGTTTCGTCGCTAGTTTTTGCGCTGCGCTTTCCATCAGAGAGCAATGTGAAGGAACACTGACGGCAAGTTTGACCGCTTTTTTTGCGCCTGCATTATTTGCCCCTTCAATGGCCTTTTCAACGGCGTCACTATGACCTGCTATCACCACCTGTCCAGGGGCATTAAAATTCACAGCAGAAACCACTCTGCCATCCATAGCCGCAGCAGTCTCTTCACAGACCTTGATCACTGCATCATTTTCCAGTCCCAGGATAGCAGCCATAGCTCCGTCACCATCCTGTATCGCTTCCTGCATATACCTGCCTCGATGTGAAACCAGACAAATTGCATCCGAAAAATCCAGTGTTTCAGAACAAACCAGGGCGGTATATTCACCCAGACTGTGCCCGGCTAATACTGCAGGTACAGAACCTTCTTTACTCTTCCAGATGAGCCAGAGCGCGTAGCCTGCTGCCAGCATAGCGGGTTGGGTATTACGGGTTTTGTTAAGTTCTGCTTCCGGACCATTCTGGGTGAGTTCCCATAAATCAAATCCCAGGGCATCACTGGCTTGTTTAAATGTCGAAGTGACAATTTCCCCATATTTCGGATTTTCATCAAGGATGCTTCCCAGCATACCGACCGACTGAGAACCCTGGCCTGGAAAAATAAAGGCTATAGACATGACTTTTTCCTTTTCAATTGAAGCTATCAGTGATTAAGCTCTTTGTTTTTAATTCTTAGTATTTTAGCTCTTAATATTTTAAAAGGGCAGCCCCCCAGGTAAAACCACCACCAAAGGCTTCCAGGAGCAAGGTTTCACCGCGTTTTATTCGACCATCCCTTACCGCCGTATCAAGCGCCAGAGGTACTGAAGCGGCAGACGTATTGCCATGCTTATGCACCGTCGTCACTACCTGATCAGTTGATATTTTTAATTTTTTCGCCGTGGCATTGATTATTCGGATATTAGCCTGATGAGGTACCAGCCAATCAATATCAGATTTCTGCATTTGATTGGCTTCCAGAGTTTCGTCTACGATACGCCCCAGAGTGTTGACTGCAACTTTAAAGACTTCATTGCCTTTCATTTCAATATGAACTTCGCCCAGGCCATCCGGATTTCTTTCTGAAATACCACCATTAGTTGTCAGTAATTCAGCAAAGCGCCCATCGGCATGAATATGAGTGGACAGAAATCCCGGCTCTTTACTGGCTTCAAGAATAACCGCGCCCGCACCATCGGCAAACAGAACACAGGTAGTCCGCTCAGTCCAGTCAACAATTCGTGACAGGGTTTCTGAACCAACCACCAGAGCACGCTTAGCCGCACCGGTTTTTATGTATTTATCGGCAATATCCAGGGCATAAATAAAACCGGTGCAGACGGCCTGCACGTCGAATGCCGGACAACCATGAATACCAAGGCGTTGTTGTAACAGGCAGGCAGTGCTGGGGAATATACGATCCGCTGTAGTCGTTGCCACAATAATAAGATCGATTGACTGGGTATCAATCTTTGCTGCTTCAATGGCATTTATAGCTGCAAATTCAGCCAGATCACAGGTGGTTTGATCATCCGCCGCAATATGGCGCTGTTTAATACCGGTTCTTTCCGTGATCCATTGATCGGTAGTATCAACCATTTTTTCCAGATCGGAATTGGTCAATATTTTTTCTGGCAAATAACTGCCAGTAGCCATGATTCGTGAATACATCTATGCAGACCCGCCCTCTTTACAGAAAAAACGAATTGTAGCACACAAATAATTCGTTCTTGATAAGTTTAGCGCCTTTATGCGATTTGTTTATCAACCAGTGTCTCTTCCAATACTTTACTGATCCGCTGTGGCACTTTGTTGTCAACTTCAATCATCGAGACTTTAATAGCATTACTGAATGAAAAAACATCGGCGCCGCCATGACTTTTCACCACTATACCCTTGAGCCCTAACAAGCTTGCTCCATTATATTTTCTGGGATCAACTTTACTTTTAAAAGTATTTAAGACAGGCATGGCAATAAGTCCGGCCAGCTTAGTCAGCCAGTTCCGGTTAAACTCACGTTTAATATAATAAACGATCATTTTTGCCACCCCTTCCGAGGTTTTTAAGGATATATTGCCCACAAAACCATCAGCGACAACCACATCAACAACCCCTTTATAAATATCATCGCCTTCAATAAAGCCGTGATAATTAAGTTTGCTATTGGAAATCAGATGAGCCGCCTGCTGAACCTGTTCATTGCCTTTCATTTCTTCCTGACCAATATTAAGTAAACCAATGCTTGGCTTTTCAATATCATCAATAGCACTGGTTAATACCGATCCCATAACCGCAAACTCAAATAAATGTTCTGCAGATAAATCAATATTGGCTCCCAGATCCAGCATATGAGTATGCCCTGTTTGAGTGGGAAGTGCAGAGCAAATAGCAGGTCTGTCAATACCCGGAAGTGTTTTTAAAACAAAGCGTGCAGTCGCCATTAGTGCGCCGGTATTACCGGCACTGACGCAGGCATCAGCCTCTTTGGATTTAACCAGATTAATGGCCACTCGCATGGAGGAATCTTTTTTACCACGCAGAGCTGATGCCGGCTTTTCATCCATGCCTACAACTTGTGATGCGTGCTGGACTTTGATTTGCTGACAAACAGAGACTGGACATTTCTCAAGCTTTTTTTCAATAGCATCCTGATCGCCCACTAAAATAATTTTCAGCTGGTTATACTCCTTGAGTATATTAACAGCTGCCGGTACGGTGACATCCAGACCAATATCACCACCCATGGCATCAATTGCTATTGTGCTTTTGTGTAATTTATTTATCATTTTTTACGTAAAACAAAATCTGACTCAAAGTGTCTTTCCCTCGCTTTAGTGCCTTTAGGAGTTTTGTGCTTGCTTAAGATAGGTGATTTAAAATCAACAACCTAAATACCCTCACCCCTTCTAATATAGGAGGAAGTTAAACGCTGAATAAATGTTTGGAAACTGCTTTAGGTTTCTATACTCAGGCAGGCTGCCAGTCAAAAAACAAAGCCTCAGAAAAAATTCTGAGGCTTTGGTTCAATTCAAGAAATCAAGAATGTATATTGACTTACTTGTTTATGACCTTGCGACCTTTATAGTAACCATCAGCAGTGACATGATGACGACGATGAGTTTCGCCGCTAGTAGGATCGATAGATAAAGTTGGTTCACTTAACGCGTCATGAGAACGACGCATACCACGACGAGATGGTGTAACTTTGTTTTTCTGAACTGCCATTTAATTTTCCTTCCTACTCGTTTAACTAAACTTTTAACCAAAATTAACATTAAAAAACTATTTTTTTAACTGTTTTAACTCTTTCAAAACCGCAAAGGGATTATTCTCATCCTTATGCCCGTTTACTAGTGCATCGGAATCTTTATTATAAGTACTCTGAACTGATGCATCTGAATACAAATCACTTTTTTCAGTAGTGGTGTCACTTGCTAAATATTCACTGTGAATCTGACAACTTGTCTGAAATCCAGGTTCACCAGCTTTCATGACAGGGTGCAACGAAATATGCGGCAATGCCAGCAGTAACTCATCTTCAATCATGGCTCTTGGATCCAGAAACTCTTTCTGTCCCAGCCAGAAAGCCTCATAGTCTGAGTCTTCTGCGTTTTTTGCTTCAAAATCGTTATGCACAAAAGCGAGAGAAATATTACACTCTAAATCCACTGCCAAATCACTCATGCAGCGCTGACATTGAAGAATAACCGGCGTTTTGACAAAACCACTGACAATTCGATTGGAAAAAGCATCAATATCAAACTTTAAACGGTATTCAACATCACCTGCATGCCTTACTATGGCTGTCATAAATCTTGGCAGGTCTTTGCCGGACTCCTGCTGCGATATTACACCTTCGAGGAGGATACCCTTATCAGTATATCGATAATGATCGATTCTTTTCGGGATACGCTCCGCCATGCCGTTTCACTCAAAATTAATCCCCTATTTTAAAGTTTTTAAATGTTTAAGTCAAAAACTTTGCTTCTAAAA
>CBDTVA010000238.1:0-5020 GCA_965363935.1 uncultured Gammaproteobacteria bacterium
AGAACAACAATTACTGAAACAACTTTTTGTTGGGCAGTTTCCGGATCTTATCGCAGCCCGGGTACAGGGAAAGCTGAAAACGCTGGCCCGTGAAAGTGGTATTCAAGTCGATTCTATGAGCTTGCCGGACTTGAAACAATTTGAAGACTGGTTATTAATTAGCCAAACCATGAGCTTTAAAGCACCCAGCGAAAATTTAATGAAGCTACTACAAATGATTAAACAATCTCAGCCTACCCTGATTATGACCGAGGTTCAGGTGCGCTCATACCGAAAAGTTCTGAGCTGCACGATTAAAATTCTTGGCTTCAGCCGTCCTTCTACAGAACTTGGAAGTACTGAACAGGGAAGTGATGTCTGATGGAACTGGATTTAAATATTTTCTCAGATTTACTGGTTCCGGCCAGAATTGCACCGGATAAAGATTTTTTTCAGTCTGGAAAATTATTGTATATTGATTCTCCCGATGCCGGATTAAGAGCCAGAATCCGTTATACCCTGGGCCAGGCAATTGATTTTATTCCCTCCAGCGAAGAGGATGTGTCCAGACTGATAAAACTCTGGCGTGCTGAATTGGCACCTGAGATGGCTGAACAGCAGGAAGACAAAGACGAGTTTAGTGAAGAAGACCTGAAAGACCTGTCATCTGATGCCCCGGTTATTCGTCTGGTGAATCATCTGTTTGAGCGGGTGCTGGATTTAAATGCCAGTGATATTCATTTTGAACCGGAAGAGCACAATTTTATTGTACGCTGCCGCGTTGATGGCATCATGCAGCAGATAGAAAGCTTGCCGGTAAGTGCCCAGCCGCCCATAACTTCACGCCTGAAATTAATGGCCAAGCTGGATATCGGTGAAAAAAGACTGCCCCAGGATGGACGAATTGAGTACAGTCTCGGTCAAAAAAAAATTGATATGCGAGTATCTACTCTGCCAGGGGTCCATGGTGAATCGATTGTCTTACGTATCCTGGATCGCAGTGATATTCTGGTGCAACTGGAACAACTGGGGATGCCGCCCAGGGTATTGGAAAACTGGCAGAAGATGATAAAACAGCCACACGGTATGATTCTGGTCACCGGGCCGACCGGCAGTGGTAAAACCACCACTTTGTATGCAACTTTGGAAAAAATCAGTACCAAGCAGCAAAAAATGATCACGGTAGAAGATCCGGTTGAATACCAGCTGGGCGGGATCACACAAATACAGGTCAATAGTAAAATCGGTCTGAACTTTGCTTCCGGGCTGCGTTCTATAGTTCGCCAGGACCCGGATGTGATTATGATTGGCGAAATACGCGATCATGAAACAGCGTCCATTGCCATTGAATCTGCTCTGACCGGCCATCTGGTGTTTTCGACCCTGCACACCAATGATGCTGCGGGCTCTATCAGCCGTTTACAGGACATGGGGGTAGAACCCTATTTAATCAGTTCCAGCCTGCTGGCTATTCAGGCGCAGCGGTTAGTACGGGAAATTTGCCCGGACTGCGTCAGCGAACATAAAATAACTGAGGTTGAAGCAAAACTGCTGGAAATTTCACCGGATCAAATTGCCATCGTGCATCGGGGACAAGGCTGTAACCGTTGTGCCGGGACAGGCTACCGCGGCCGTATCGGGCTCTATGAGTTATTGATCCTGAGCGATGAAATCCGCCACCTGGTTAATACCGGAGCGGATGCCAATGCCATCCGTGAAAAAGCCATACAGCAAGGTATGCTGACGCTCAGACAGGACGCGCTGAACAAACTGGCTAATGGCTTAACCACCGTTGAAGAAGTTGTCAGGGTAACCAAAGCCGTATGAGTCTTAGCTATTACGACTATCAGGCCTACGATGGCCAGGGTGTGCTGGATAAAGGCCAGATCAGCGCCGAAAACGAGCAGGAAGTTGTTAATGTCCTGAAAGGTAAAAAGCTGATCCCCATTAAAATCAGCCTGTCAGCCAATCAGTCTCAACAGACGACCCAGCGCAAAGGCATATCCCGATCTGAGCTGATTGATTTTACCCAGGGACTGACAACCCTGATGGATGCCCGGATGCCTATTGATAAAGCCTTGCTTTTGCTGGAAGGCATCTCGGAATCCGCCTCAACCAAGCAACTCATCGAAGCCATTCGCCGAGATGTGAAAGAGGGTAAAACTCTGGCTCAGGCAATGGAAGCCAGACAAAACGTTTTTTCAACCATGTACGTCAACATAATCAGAGCAGGAGAGGAAGCCGGGATCCTTAACCAGCTTTTGCCTTCGCTGGAACGCTTTATGATTGATGCTGAAGAAACCAGACGTTACATTATTGGCGCAATGATTTATCCGGCGGTGTTGTTTGTTGTGGGTATTTTGTCGGTGGTGCTCATGCTGGCTTTTGTGGTACCACAGTTTGCCATTTTGTTTGAAGACGCAGGAAGCCGGGTTCCGCCTTCTGCGGCTTTTTTGCTGGCACTCAGTGAATGGATGCAGTCCTGGGGATGGACCTTGCTGCTGATACCGATTGGCGCTTATTACTCCTGGAAAAGGTGGGGTAACAGCAAAGAAAAAAAACAGCATCGGGATGGTTTTTTATTAAAATTACCAATTTTTGGTAAACTCTTGTTATATAAGGACACGGCAAATTTCTCTCGCACCCTGGGTTCCCTGTTATCGGCAGGAATTCCCTTACTGCGCGGGTTACAGATCACTCGCGGAGTCATTGAAAATACCCTGCTGGTAAGTGAATTAAAGAAAGTAGAAATTGAAGTTCAGTCAGGCGTTGCTTTGGGACAGGCGCTGGATAACCGGAAAATGTTTCCGGTGCTCTTATATAAACTGATAAGTGTGGGTGAAGAATCAGGGCGTACAGCCAGTATTCTGAATCAGTTAGCGGCAACCTTTGACGGCTATGTTAAAAACCTGATTGCAAAACTGGTTGCTTTACTAGAACCTTTATTAATCCTGTTTTTAGGAATTATGGTTGGCGGGATTGTGATTACCATGTTACTGGCGGTATTCAGTCTCAATGACATGGGAATATAGAAGGAAAAAAAAGTGATTGACACTGTGAAAAAAAATAAAACAAAACGTCCGGTCAGACAAACCGACACCGGGGCTGCAGGATATTCTGGCCGTTATACAAAGTACAGCGTACTACTGGCAGCACTTTTTTTAGCTGCCTGTCAAACCCTGTCCGAGCAGGGTGAGCCAATCCCGACAGCGAATGATGAGCTGGCACAAACTGAACCGCTGCAAAAGCCCCTGGAGCAGCCCGCAAGCTTTGCCCAACAGACATTGCAGCCCCCGGCTTTGCCACAACAGTCAGGACGGTCTGCCAGCACACCCAAAGCTGATTATAGTCAGTCCCGGCCGCCGATGTCTGAAGCCACAAAAAGGCGCTTAAAAGCACACGCCAAGGAATTAACCAGTAACGGATACATGCCGTCAATTAAGTATCAGCAACCCGTGGCAACCGGTTTACAAAGATCGGCGAGTTCAACGCCAGAGGGTGCTCAGCCGGATAGCGAATCAGCACCGATACAACTCAATTATGAACAGGTGGAAATACGCCAGATCCTGGAAGAATTTGCGGATTCTCTGAATATGTCCATTATTATTGATCCCAGTATCAGTGGCAGCATTACCATGCGTACTGCCCCCGATTCCACCCTGACCCGGAAGGACCTGCTGCCCTTGCTGCAAATGCTGCTCAGTGAATCGGACATTATTCTGGAACAGCGCAATGGAGTTTATTACGCGAAAAAAACCAAACAACATATACCTTCCACCATTGGTACTCCTTCTATTCTGGATACTACAGACGCCTCTCTGATCATGCAGGTGACACCCTTAAAGCATATTTCCATTGATGCTGCACTGACTGTTTTAAAACCTATTGCCGGGGCTAACGGCCACATTGTTCAGGTGCCGAACCTGAATACCTTGCTGATAGTTGACAATCCTGAACAGCTCAGGCGCATTAATGGCCTGCTGTCTCTGGTTGATGCTGACCCGTTCCGGCATCGCGGCATTCATTTGTATAAGATCAAACAGGCAGAAGCGGTAAAAGTTGCCCAGGATCTGAGCGAAATCCTGAAACTGATTGAAGGCGATAAACCGGCTTATCAGGTACTGGGACTGGAACGAATCAATGCCCTGCTGGTGGTCGCACCACCCGGACGCGGTTTTAGAGAAGTCAGCCGCTGGGTGGATATTCTCGATGCCGGTGCCGATGAACAACTGGTAGAACAGATTTTTATTTATAGATGCAAAAGTCTGCAGGCCACTTCTCTGGCGGAGACCCTGAACGCCGTTTTTGAACAGAAAGATCCAGATGCAGAGGCAGAACGGAATCAGCCCCTGGAAAACCCCAATGAATTCAGGACCGTGTCTAAAGAGTCATTATCGGTTGCAGAGCGAACCCGCCCCGTTGAGGATGATAACGCCCAGCCACTGCCCAGAAGCGGCAGTGAATCAGCGTCATCTGCAGACATCAAGGTGATCATTGTTGCCGATGAAGACAGCAATACCCTGCTGGTCCGTACCACGACCAAAGATTACAAGCACCTGCTGAAAACCATACGAGCCCTGGACGTGGTACCTCTGGAAGTGCTTATTAATGTGGTCATTGCTCAGGTTACACTGTCAGATTCACAGTCCTTTGGCATTGACTGGTCCTATTTTGGCAGCACCGGTACGCTGATACGAACTAATTTTGGCCAGGCGCAATCGGTTGTGGGTGGCAATCCTCTGGGGATTGTTGTCAACCGGCTGACCAGTAACTGGCGTGTTACCTTAAACGCTCTGGCCCAAGAAAGTGATGTCAATATTCTTTCCCGCCCCTCTTTGTTAATTACCAATAACCAGGAAGGTATTATAAATGTCGGTAAGGAGGTGCCGGTTGAAACGTCTAATACGACCAACACTAATTCTGTAACCGACGACACGGTCAATGTCACCCAGCAAATTGCCTATCGAAAAACAGGTATTGAATTGACCGTCACACCGCAAATTAATGATGATGGTATTGTGAGCATGGTGCTTAAGCAGGG
>CBDTVA010000239.1:0-5013 GCA_965363935.1 uncultured Gammaproteobacteria bacterium
TTAGTTAACAATTCTAAAAATTCATTATATGAATTTTATGCCAACGCTGTACAGTATTTTCAAGGTCAGCAAGGTTGGCCCATGACCCTGTTTTTAACGCCTGACGGTAAACCATTTTATGGTGGTAGCTACTATTCATATAATGAATTTTTAGAATTGTTAACTAAAACGCAAGATGATTGGAATAAAAAACAGCAGGAGATGATTCAACAGGCTCAGCAAGTTGTCCAGGAACTACAACAAGGGGTACAAGGAGAAAGTTCTAAAAAACAAGACAGTGCAAAACTGGATGAAGTCACCCGCAGAAGAGCAATTAAAGATCTTTTGAGTTTTGTTGATGGCTATCATGGTGGTTTTGGAGAGAGTCAGAAATTTCCCCGTGAACCCTGGCTGTTGCTACTGCTAGATGGTAGCTATACCCATGCCGATGGGAGCAATAGTCCGGTTAATGACTCATTTACTGCATTATCAAACAGTTTGGATCATATGGCCAGAGGAGGTATCTATGATCAGTTGAACGGAGGCTTTCATCGTTACAGCACGGATCCCTACTGGAAAATACCTCATTTTGAAAAAATGCTGTATAACCAGGCCTTGCTGGTGCGCCTCTATTTAGCAGCGAATACCATTAAACCCAAAAGACAATATGTACGAGTGATACAACAGACACTTGATTTCGTCACTAAAGAGATGCAGTCACCACAAGGCGGTTTTTATTCTGCGCTTGATGCAGATACACAAGGCCAGGAAGGGTATTTCTACTTATGGAGCTTAGATGAGTTTACAAAAGCCTTGGATCCCGTTGAAGTTCAGTTGGCCACTCAACTTTTTGATGTGGATATCTATGGTGAAACAGACTCTGGTAAAACGTCTCCGGCTAAAAACAATCGAAACAATATTTTGTATTTGTCACAATCACTTACAGATTTTGCACAGGATTATAAGATATCTAAATCGATATTTTATCAACGGGTTGATAAAATCCGTAACACATTACTACAAACGCGCAATCAACGCGTAAAGCCACAACGAGATGAAAAGATTATTATGGGTTGGAATGGCTTGATGATTAGTGCATTAGCGGAAGGTAGTCGAGCTTTGAGTAATCCGGAATATTTACAGTCCGCTATCAAAGCAGCTGATTTTATCTGGAACAATATGCGCATAAAAAAGACTGATCCGACAAAAGAACAGGCCTGGTATCGGGTTCATTTTAAGACGATAAATTCAAAACCAGCACAATTGGAAGATTATGCCTACTATTTACAGGCATTGATCACTTTATATGATGTCACTCAAAAAGAGTTATGGCTTGAACGATCAGAAAAACTGTTTAAATCGATGAAAAATCTGTTATGGGATACAAAAGAAGGTGGTTTTTTTCAATCACCTTTGGATGAAAACGCACCATTACCCATTCGTGCCAAGTCGGCCTTTGATAAAACACTACCCTCTGGTAACGCAGTGGCCGCAGAAATGTTGTTGCGTTTAGAACGAAGAACCGGCGATCAAAAATACCATGACTTTGCAAAGGCCATTTTTTCCACCTTTGTGAAAGATGTGTATCAAACACCCAGTGCTTTTTCCGGTTTACATATTGCCTCTCATGAATTGCGAACCGGTCAGAAACAATTACCCCTCTATGGTGGCAGGGGTAAAATAAGAATAGATGCTTTTCTTAAAGAAGGGAGGAATGACGAACAAAAAACTAATTATAATGTCAAAATTCATATAAAATTAAAGGATAGATGGCACATCAATGCACATCAACCATTACAAAAACATCTAATCGCGACCAAAGTAGAACTATTGAATCAGTCACAATGGCAACTTGAAAAAATACAATACCCCGAACATGAAATTGTAAAACTGGGTTTTAGTGATGAGCCTCTTGCTCTTTATCAGGGAGAGGTAAAAATCAATGCCACTTTAAACAAAAACAGGAGTAAAAATAAGGGAAATAAAGAGACGGACAGTGAAAGTTCATTTAATCCCGTATTTAAATTAAGCTTCCAAGCTTGCAGTGACGATATCTGTTTATTGCCAGAACAGTTCCTGTTATTTCCCGGACTGTTAGAGAAAAAATCAATAGAATAGCAAACAACTTCAGATTTACAGATGCACACTCAATTAAAAAAAAGGTAAACTAAAGTTAAACGAAGAGTTAATAAAAATGGATCAAGAAAAATTAATGGAAAACCTGGTTGTAACCTGTCTGGACACGGCAAAGGCTATGCTAGATGAGTATAAAATGGTCATTCCATTTGGTATACGTGCCTTTAAAGAAAGTGATGATTTAAAAATGAACTGTCCTGGTGACAAAAAACCGGAAGCCAATTTTGATAAGCAAATTGAAATGGTTGTGGGTGAATTAAAAACATTTGTTCAAAATGAGCCAATTTATGCAACAGCACTCGTAACGGAACTGGAATCCGGTGATGAAAAAGCCATTGGCATGCAAATCGAAACAGAACAATCACCGGTTTTATTTGTTTATCCCTTTCATAAAGAGAGTGAGCAATGGATTATTGATGAACCCATACAAACCGATCAATTATTAGCCACTGTTTTTTAAGCTGATAAAGTCAAATATGAGTAAAAAATTATTTCCATTCACTGTTTTTTTTATTGCTCAATCCTCTTTATATTTTTTGTGTACAACAGGCATGACTGCATCAGAATTTAAAACAACATGGAATGATGTCTATCAGACCACTTCAGGTCATGACAAGCATACTAAAATACATGCGTTAGCACTACAAGATGATGCTTATGCCCAATATATACTCAGTATCCATTTCCGCTTAGGTGAATTTGTCGAGACGGATTTGAAAAAAGCCAATGATTGGTTAATTAAATCCGCGAATAATGGTTATGCCGAGGCAGAATACATTCTAGCCACCTGTTATAGTTCAAAAAAATATCACTTCCCACTTGATGATACAAAAGCCGTGTATTGGCTTAAACGATCAGCGGCAAAAGGTTATATTAGTGCCCAGTATGAATTGGGCGAACATTATCACCGGGGTGTTGGAATAAAAAAGGATAAAATATTGAGTTATGTCTGGTTAACTCTGGCAAGCAGAGAAGACAGTTTTGTCAGTATCCGTGCCAGGCACATGGTAAAAGATGAGATGACAAATAGTGAAATAAAAAAGGCTGAAGCATTGACTGAGGTTTATTTTAGTCAGTTTGTCACACCATTCAATCAGAAACCATAGAGATCCTTGCAAAACTCATCTTAATTTCGGATTTTTAATTAACAGAGACATTATGGCAGAAATTAATTTGGCACAATTAGGTTATGAGCATTACTATCAAATGCTCAGCGATACAATCCGCATGGATGCCTATCGTAAAGCGATTTACAAGAACGTAAAACCGGGTGATATCGTTGTTGATCTGGGCTCTGGCACTGGCATTCTCAGTATTTGGGCAGTCAAAGCAGGTGCGGCAAAAGTCTATGCCATTGAAAAAACCGGGGCCATTAATTTGGCAAAAAAGATAGCAAGAGTCAATGATTGTCTTGATAAAATTGAATTTATTAATGAAAATTCCATGCAGGTAAATCTGCCTGAAAAAGCCGACATTCTGATTTCAGAAACATTGGGTAGTTTTGCAATTGATGAAAATACACTTGAATTTACCAATGATGCCAGAGAACGCTTTCTTAAGGAAGATGCGATCCTGATACCGCAATCCATTGACCTTTTTATTGCACCTATGGAAGACATTGAAACCTACAATAAAATAGATTTTTGGCGAAAAATTCCGGATATCAATTTTTCACCGGCCTTTGATCTCTTTAGCAAAAAAATCATGGTGGAATCTGTCAGAGCTCAAGGTTTTCTAGCCCCGGTTACTAAAATAGGTAGTATCGATTTAACCCGGCCAATTGAAAAAAATTTCACAGCACGCGTTTATATGCAAATGAAAAAAGCCGGTCAATTACATGGTGTGGCAGGCTGGTTTCATACCAGACTTTGTGCTGGGGTCGAAATAGACACATCCCCTGAAAGCCCGCTGACCCATTGGAAACAAGCATTTTTTCCTTTTCAAGATCCCATTGATGTCATTGAGGGGGACGTCCTTGACTGGAGCATCACTATTGGTTCTAAAGAACAATATAGTGATGATTCACGTATAAGCTATGAGTATCGGTGTACCCAGCTAAAAGATGAACCAGAATATACTCTTCAAAAACAAACTTTGACTCAAAAAAAAACAGGAAGAAATGACCCTTGTCCCTGTGGTAGCGGGAAAAAATATAAACGATGCTGCTCTCATTAAATAATAATATAACTGAATATTTATATTATTACAAAGGAATAAAAAACATAAATATTCAGTTATATTTAGTCCCTTTTAGGTAGGTAAATACCCAAAGAATAAGATAGAAATATAAGTGTTTATTCTATTTCTCAGCAGTTTTTGATATATATCATTTTTTAATTACTCATTAAATGTTCTATTCCTACCTCTAGGTATAATGTGTTATATCACACACTTGTGTAATATCGCTTGATGGTCGTCGTTTTTTGATACAGACCTATCTCAATATTTAAAAATATAACTATAAATTAAAATATAACACCGAATCATAAACAGGAGAATTATGTTGAAACATAACTATCTTTCAACCGGATTGTTTAGCCTGGCGATTTTATCATCAAGTTATACAACCCAGGCTTTTGCTGACAGCAAGCAAATAGAGCAAGGTGAAGCTCTATATAATCAAAATTGTCAGATGTGTCACCAACCGGACGCAATCGGAAAACCCGGATTTGCCCCCTCGTTAACCAATAGAGAATTACTTAGTATTGCAAGTGATAAATTTTTTCTGTCAACCATCAGAGATGGTCGAATGGGAACGGGTATGCCACCTATGGCTCATTTAGGAAAAGAAAAAATAACCGCTATTGTGGCGTATTTGAGATCACATGCAAAATTGCCTGATCGTTCTGCAAAAGTGGATGCTCAACCTAAAGCAACTGGCAATAAGAATAACGGGCA
>CBDTVA010000240.1:0-4943 GCA_965363935.1 uncultured Gammaproteobacteria bacterium
TTTATCCCGTTCTGACAATGACAACAGGGCAAGAAATTGTTCATCAGAAACCGGCCTTACTTCGTATCGGCATAAAAAACGATCATAGAGTGCGGCTAGCTCATCTTCTTCCGGCAATTCATTACTGGCTCCAATCACAGTGAGTAAAGGTACTTTAACCCGCTGCTCGCCATTATCAAACTCACGTTCATTTAACAGCGTCAGCAATGAATTCAAAATGGCACTATTGGCTTTAAAGATCTCATCAATAAACCCGATGCTTGCCGACGGCAGATAATTTTTTGTCAGCCGATGATAACGATCCTGCTCCAGAGATTTGATTGACAAAGGCCCGAATAGTTCTTCCGGGACAGAAAATTTCGTTAACAGGCGTTCAAAATAATCTCCCTCGTTAACCGCCAGCTGCAGTCGCCGTGCCAATTCACTTTTTGCCGTACCGGGCGCACCGATTAATAGCAAATGCTCCCCCGCCAGCAGGGATAGCAAGGCCAGACGAACCGCAGTATCACGTTCAATAAAGCCCTGTTGTAAAGAAACTATCAGGCGAGACAGATTTTTTTTTAAAGCGGGTTGTTGCTGCATGGTAATTATTTAGTGCCTCAGGTCGTATTGGCCATCCATCTATAAGTAACTATGCGCTCTCGTTAATGGCTTTCGTAAACCACTCCACACTCTTCACGATGTGCCAACCCGGTCTCTCTGGCATGTTCCTGAAAAGCCTTGTTTTTCCAGAAAAATGCACCCGGCATGGTTGTCGGGATCACCAGAACATAAAACAGAGCACGTCCAATCACCGCTGAAATCAGCATACTGGACGCTATGAGCAGCCAGAAAGATAATGCCATCGCCGCAGATAATATGCCACTGGCTAAAACCATTACAGCAATAAAATTAATCGCCAGCAAAGCATTTCTTAACCCGTAGGTTTTACCAAATCTGGTTTCCTGCTCAAACTGAGCTGCACCACCTTCAGCGCCTCTCCCGTTTATAACAGAGCGACGCATATCACGGGCATGTAAAATATGGCCAATCGCTTCGATAGCCAGGCCAAGTGCCATAACCGAAGCCAGAGTAGTCAATAGAGCGAGATACTCAATTCCCTGCCAGGCCATATAGGGTACAACAGTCAAACCCAGAAGCAGACCGCCCAGACTGAGCATTGAGCCATAAAATGCACTTAAAACCTGCCAGTGATTCCAGAATGGACGGGCCTGAATACGGTAAATTTTATGCATAAAATACAGGGCTGCCGGCCCGCTAAACAATGCTGCATAAGCACACAACTGCATCAAAACATCAGTCACTTCGCTAAATTGAGAGGAGCCAAACAGACTAAAAAAAGCATAGCCCAATAAACTGTTAAAAAATAATGCCACACCGGCTACTTCCCTGCTCACAGGAGAATGTTTAAGGTTATTAAAGGCACGATAAAAACGATGCGGCTTACCCAGATGCATGGTGGACATGACCAGACCCAGAATTTCTATAAGCAGCATAAAAGCCAATAGCCAGATAAAGATAGCAGAGCCAGTAATTCCGCTTAAAGAGTCCAGCCCAACCATTGGGCCGGCGAAAAAGAGCAGAAAAGCACCCACGACAGCCTGAGTGACCAGAGTAAACAGCACCAGTGGATTTTCCCTGGAAGACAGTTTGACGAAATTCCATTGCCGTTTTTTACCATGTTTATCATCTATTACCGGCTCAAAACTTTGCGTTTTATCATTGCGATGATATTTAATGGGCATAGAATCCGTGCGGGTCATTTCCCGATGAGTTGAGCGGGTTTGCTGAAACCGAATATTAGGCTTGGTGATATCTGTTCTGGGCAAACCGGGGATATCAGTCTTTGCCTGTTCACGTTGCTCCGGGATATTTTCAATGACACCAAAATCCAGCGCATTACCCAGACAGGCAGAGACACAGGCCGGTTTTAAACCAACCTCCAATCGATCCACACACATATTACATTTAGAAACCTGTCCCTTAACGGGATCTAACTGTGGTGCATTATAGGGACACACCCAGGTACAATAACCACAACCAAAACAGATATCCGGATCCTGCAATACTGCACCGTATTCAGCAAATTTGGTATAGGCTCGGGTCGGGCAGCCTTTCAGACAGACGGGATCATCACAATGGTTGCAGGCCATAGAAATATTAATGCGCTGATAGGAGGGATAGGTTCCTCCCTCAACATAGCCAACGGAACGAAAAGCAATATGAGCCGGGTTGTCATTTTTTTCACTACAGGCCGCTTCACAGGCATGACAGCCAATACAATTATCGGCAGTAAAATGGAAACCATGCTGTTTGTAACGGTTGGGGTTCTTGGCAACTGAGTCTGATACCTCACTATCACCGTTAATATTCAGACTTTTGCCAAACAGTTCATCACCCGGTTCAACTAAATCAATTTTTTTCCCATAACGATTGGTTTTCTTGCTTTCTTTATCATTTAAAAAAGCATAAGGTCTTTCTTCATCACGTGTTTGAAACATTATTAGCCCTTTAACTTATATTTTTCTATTACCATCAAAAGGTTCTGGTTTCCATACAAAGCTGTGCAGCAGCCTGTTGATCAACAATAGTTTCTATTCGGATGGCTGACTGTTTAAATGCCGGCTGCCTTGAGTGGGGGTCCAACAATCCCAGAGTCAAACGATTGACACAATCATGAAAATGAAAAGGAACAAACACCATATTATGGGGGACACGCTGAGTCAGCTGGGCCATCACCACGGCATCACCCCGCTTGGACACGCAACGTACATATTCGCCATGCACCACGCCCAGCTCAAAAGCAGCATCCGGGTTCATTTCCATATAGGGCATGGGACTGTATTTATTGTTATTACCGATTTTTCCGGTTTTAGTTCGGGAATGAAAATGCTCTACTACACGGCCCGTATTAAGCCAGAAAGGGAAATCATTTTCAGGCTTTTCATTATTATCGATAAACGGCAACGGAACGAGCTTGGCCTTACCATCGGCATAACTGAAATCACCGTCAGTATATAAACGCTGGGCACCTTTCGGTTGAGCAGAGCCTTCAGCTTTATCTGATGAAGAGCCTTCAGCTTTATCTGATACAGAGCCTTCAGCTTTACCTCCTAAGCTCCCTTCTGCCATAGCTTCCGTATATGGCCACTGGATGCCTTTTTGTTCTTCAATTTTATCATGAGTCATACCCGAGATATCCACCAGACGCCCTTTTGATAGATGTTTCATTTCGTTAAACACCTGTTCCGGCTCTTCCGGAAACTTGATCCTCTGCCCCTGGGCAAAACGTTTGGCAAGATTATTAAAAATCCACAGATCAGATTTTGAGTGCCCCTTCGGCTTTATAACCTGGCGCACAATATTAACGCGACGCTCGGTATTGGTAAACACGCCTTCTTTTTCTGCCCAGGTAGCTGCCGGAAGATACATATGGGCATACTGAGTCGTTTCGACATCGGCATAAGAATCCTGAACCACCAGAAAATCCAGCTTTTCCAATGTCTTGCGAATTCGCGCAGTATTAGGCATTGAAGTCATAGGATTGGTAGCCACCAGCCACAGGCCTTTTATCTGACCTGTTTCAATGGCAGGGAAAATATCGGTTTCAGTCAGTCCGCGTTTTTTCGGGAAAAATTCCTGATCAATACCCCAGTAATCGGCAATTTCCTGACGATGTTCGGGATTTTCCAATGCCCGATAACCGGGCAAACCTGAACAGGATGACCATTCTCGGGTACCCATGGCATTACATTGGCCGGTAATGGATAAACTGGTACCACCTTCTTTACCAATATTACCGGTGATCAGGTTCAGATTATTAATTCCCACCACACCATCCGAGCCATGGGTGCTTTGATTAATCCCCATGGTCCAGATACTCATGGCCGCATCTGCTTTAGCGTATAAACGAGCCACGTTGCGAATGGTGTCTTCATCAATTCCGGTAATTGCCGCCGCAGTGGTAGGGTCATACTCAGAAACCAGTTTTTCAAACTGCTCATAACCATTGGTGTGGGCCTCAATATAACTCTTATCTTCCAGCCCCTCTTCCAATATCACATGACACAGTGCATTGAGCAGTACCAGATCCGTACCCGGCTTAATTGCCAGATGCATATCGGCTTTTTGGGCCAGCATCGTGACCCGTGGATCAATAACAATCAGCGGAAACTTGCTTTTTTCCTGAGCTTCCTGCATACGCCAGTAAATAATAGGGTGCTGCTCAGGCAGGTTCGAACCCCATGCGATAAGGCATTCCGTGTGCTCAAAATCCTCATAACATCCAGGAGGGCCGTCCGACCCAAAGGAACGTTTATAGCCCGAAACAGCCGATGCCATACATAATGTGGTATTACCATCGTAGTTATTAGTACCTATCACACCGCGAGATAGCTTACCCAGTGTATAAAATTCTTCGGTCAATAACTGGCCGGTGGAAATAATCGCGAAGGAGTCACGGCCATACGTTTGCTGAATGCGCTGAATCTCATCACCCATTTTATCCAGGGCAGTGTCCCAGTCAGTTTCTTCATAACCTTCAAAAATCTTGTCCCGTACCAGTGGCATGTCTCCACGGCCGGACGATTTAAATAATTCATGCTCAAAAATACCTTTAACGCAGAGCTTGCCGCGATTCACATCGGCACCGGCTACACCCTGACTGGAAACTGCTTCCCCTTGTTCATTCAGTCCCACCTGAATAGAACACCCTGTCGAACAATAACCACAGGTAGTATATTTCCATTCAACGACTTTTTTATCGGCAATCTTTATAGGATTTTTTTTCTTACGACCAAATAACATACGCGAGTCCTTAAAGTCCGGTATTTTTACATTTCTTCAAGTGCAAACAATCCGTGCTTAGGGTGGAGGGATATAGCTGCCGGGGGACGCTCAAGCACATCCATGTGACGCTTACCTTCGGCATCCATGCCTCAGGA
>CBDTVA010000241.1:0-4933 GCA_965363935.1 uncultured Gammaproteobacteria bacterium
CGCTGGGTACCTTCCGGGCCTGGCAGAACGAAATTATAAGGTGGCAAGGCGTACTGTGGCGAAATACCGCGAGTCTATGTCAATACCACCTTCTAATGAGAGAAAGAATATTGCCTGAACAGGCATACAGGATAAGTACTTTTACGAAATAGCCTGCTGCAAAAAGCGCAGAATGCTATTTCTAAAGTACTAAAACCGATGGATGGAGTGTTATTAAACGATTTTTAAAAATGCGCTAACACAATATTCGTCATAGTTAATAAGGAGCTAATCTTATGCAAATAGATATAACCGGACACCATATTGACATCACTGACTCAATGCGTGATTATGTTAACCAGAAAATGGAGCGGGTTGAGCGTCATTTTGATATTGTCAGCCAGGGCCATGTAATTTTAAGTGTGCAAAAACAGCGTCAAAAAGCAGAAGCAACCCTGATGATTAAAGGTAGCAAAGTATTTGCCGAGGCGGTTAATGAAGATATGTATGCGGCAATTGACAGTCTAATCGATAAACTTGACCGTCAAGTGAAAAAACACAAAGAGAAACAAACTAACCATCACCGTGGTGAAGCCAGTCTGAAGACGCACGAACTATAAATCAGTCCATCTATACAACTGATATTTTTCGCGCAAGGTTATTCAGAAAGAGTTCTTTTTCATAAAGTTCATTTTTTGCATACTTGCCTGATAGCATTGCGCGAACTCTTTAACAAGCTCTTTAATCAAACTCTTTATAAAAAGATATAGACACAACCAAGATTATACCTATGAAATTTGGCAATCTTATCAAAATTGATCAGATTCAACTGAACAGTAATGCCAGCAGTAAAAAAAAAGCACTGGAAACTATTAGCCAGATAGTTGCTGACAACTACCCTGAATACAGTAGCAACAAAATTTTTGAAACGCTGATTGAACGTGAACGTCTTGGCAGTACTGGTATAGGTCATGGCGTTGCACTTCCACATGGACGTTTGCGGGAATGCATCGATACCATCGGCGTTTTTATCACCTTATCAGAAGGTATTGATTATGATGCCATTGACAATGAACCGGTAAAACTGTTATTTGCCCTGCTGGTTCCAGAAAATTCGACCGAGGAACACCTGAAAATACTGGCCAGACTGGCCGAATTTTTCAGGCAAAAAGAAAACCGCCAAATTCTTGAAAATGCCACATCTTCGGAAACCGTTTATAATATTTTAATTAATTTGTGAGCCCTACAGGCAGCTCAGATGATTTACGGCAGAATAAGGCATAAGCTATAGTGATAAATGAACTTCCTGCGCATGGTGTGTTGATCCAGTTTGATGGTCTGGGGGTCTATTTAATCGGTAGCAGTGGCATTGGCAAATCAGAAACTGCTTTACAATTAATTTATCAGGGCGCCGTATTGATCTGTGATGATGCACCGGATTTCACTTGCGAGATAAAAAACGGCGAATTACTGGGAATCTGCCCTGCTGGATTTCATGGTCTGATGCATTTACGCGATCTGGGTATAATCAATATTATGGAACTACTGGGTGCTCAATGTTTCAAAGCGAGCCAGCGAATTGATTTTGTACTTGAATTAATTCAAACTGACGAGTACTCGCCAGTCGAAAGCCATCTAAACCCTCGTTACCAACTTTGGCAATTTAAAAACGGGCAACATAAAGAGGGACTACATAGAATTAAGCAGCAGCAATCCCGGTCAATCCCAGGTCAGCGCATACACCTGTATCCAAACAGGAACATACCCTTATTGGTTAAAACTGCAGTCATGCAGTTTGCTCTGTACAAAAAACAAGTTCACAAATGCACTCCCCTTTAAAAGACTCGGTAAATCAACAAATGAAATTACAAATCGTCAGCGGTCTTTCCGGTTCGGGTAAAACTATTGCCTTGCAAGTGCTTGAAGACATGGATTATTACTGTATCGATAACCTGCCGCTGGAACTGCTTTCTGAATTAGTAGACAAGAGTCTTAGAGATCGCCTGTATATCGACAAGGTTGCTATCGGTATTGATGCCCGCACATTGGGCAGTAACTTTTCCGGTTTTTCCGAGATTATCAAACAGACCCAGGATTGCGGCATAGAGTGTGAGATCCTCTTTCTTCATGCGCAAACCAGTATTCTGCTCAAGCGCTTTAGTGAAACCCGCAGGAAACATCCTCTCACCAATGAACAAACTTCACTGGAAGAAGCCATTGAGCGGGAACGATTAATCCTCAATATGATCCAGGAAGAAGCCAGTCAGCAAATTGATACATCTACCTGTAATGTTCATCAGTTACGGGACAAAATAAAAAATCTGGTGATGTTAAATAATCAGCCGCTAATGGCTTTACAGTTTCTGTCTTTCGGCTTTAAACATGGCCTGCCTGATGAAGTTGATATTATGTTTGATATGCGCTGTCTGCCCAATCCCCACTGGGAGCCTGAATTGAGACCTCTGACAGGAAAAGATCAAGAAGTCGTCGATTTTTTAGACCAGCAAGTAAGCTGTGATGAAATGTTTGCCGACATTCAGCAATATATTGAAAAATGGCTGCCCTGCTTTGAAGACAATAACCGTAATTATTTTACCGTCGCTATTGGCTGCACCGGCGGACAACATCGCTCGGTTTATATGGTGGAAAGACTGACAAACTATTTCAGCCAGAAACGAAGTTCCGTTATCGCACGGCACAAAGAATTATCAGGCTAATTTCACTTCCTGGCAACTAAAAACAGCCTTGAATTCATTAAGTTTTCTTGATAGCCGACATCGTCTCTATCCCATTTGTTCTCTATTCAAGCAATAATTTTCCGCTTATAATTCTATTAATCTTATTTTGCTGTTTTTATTATTGCTTTTTTATTTTAAGAAAGGGGCCTTTTTTCATGGCTGTTGCTCTTTTGCTCATCACTCACGACTCCATAGGCAGCAGTCTATTTGCCACTGCGGTTAATATGCTGGGTGTATCCCCTATTGCCAGCAAGAACCTGGTCGTTACTCAACACATGGATATTGAGCAGGGACTTATTCTGGCCAGCCAGATGTGCAATGAATTAGATGAAGGTGATGGCGTACTGGTTGTTACAGATATCTATGGTTCAACACCCAGTAATATCGCCGCAAAATTAATTGAAGCCGTTCCGGACAGACAGAAGATTATTGTCACAGGAGTAAATTTACCCATGCTGGTCAGAATTATGAACTATGCCTATTTAAATTTACCCGATCTGGCCGATAAAGCCTGTTCCAGCGCCAGCGACAGTATCTTTATCATTGACAAACCCGTTGACTGCAATTAAACCTGAATTTTTATTTCAAATTGCCTGCCATGAACGCGAGACCATGATCAAAAAAAGAATAACCATAAGCAATAAACTGGGCTTACACGCCAGAGCAGCGGCTAAGCTGGTTACACTGGCCAGCAGCTTTGACTCCGATATTGAACTCAAAACCCGGTGCAGGACAGCCAATGGAAAAAGTATTATGAGTGTCATGATGCTGGCAGCCGGACAGGGCAGTGAAATTACCCTGATGATTGAAGGTAATGATGAACAATCAGCCTATTCAGCCCTTGAAATATTGATAAACCGGCGCTTTGATGAAGAGCAATAAACTGATCTTTACTGCCGGGTTATTATCACTGACGGGAATGCTATGGCAATTGTTCAACCAGCCCCCGGCAGCGCAATTCTTTTTAGAAAGACAATTGGCAAGTGACTTGAGCAAAGAATTACTGAGTAATAAAGTTAATGCTCAACCAGCCCCTTTACTCATAACCGATTTTGCCTCCCACCAATCCACGCCCGAAGTGCACAGTGCCACTGCCGTTGAGTTAAGCAATAACAACATCATGGCATTCTGGTATGGCGGTACCCGAGAAGGTCATCAGGATGTGGCTATCTATAATAATATCTGGAACAACAAAACAAAACAATGGGTACAGGAGACCGCCTTGATGACTCGTGATGCAACCCGAGACGGTACCGCACGTTATATTCGTAAATTGGGAAACCCGGTAGTAACCCGAAGCTCTGACAATGCCATCTGGTTATTTTATGTGAGTGTTTCTATAGGTGGTTGGGCTGGCAGTGCCATCAATTTAAGCATTTCACGGGATGAAGGACAAAGCTGGTCAGCACCCAAACGCCTGATCAGCTCCCCTTTTCTCAATCTCAGTACACTCATTAAAGGCGCCCCCATTCATTTTACTGACGGCACCATTGGCCTGCCGGTTTATCATGAGTTTCTGGGCAAGTTTGGTGAACTGTTAAGACTTAATTCAGCTGGAGAAGTGATTGACAAAATACGTCTTTCCTGGGGCAAGACATCGCTACAACCGATTATTTTTATCGCTTCTCCAGAGCATGCCGTTGCCATGATGCGCTACCAGGGTCCGCCCCCCAAACGCATACTTATCCAGACCAGCACTGATGCGGGTTTAACCTGGAGCACTGTTAAAAAAAGCCAGTTGCCAAATCCTAATGCCGGTATCATTGGTCTGAAACTACGTAATAGCAAGCAATTACTGCTGGCATTTAATAATGATGAGGAGGAGCGTGAAGATATGACTCTGGCGACTTCTCCTGATAACGGGCAAACATGGCACAAGTTCAGAACAGTAGAAGAAAACCGTCTGGCAGTCCCTGATAAATCCAGACAATTCTCCTATCCCTGGCTGCTGCAAACCCGAAATGGCAACCTTCATCTCCTGTACACCTGGCACAAGAGCCATATCAAACACATAGTCTTTAATTCGACCTGGCTTGATGCAATGCCTTTGAGCAATGAAAAGCCTTTAGCCAATGAAAAGCCTTTAGCTAAAAAGAGGCCTTTAGCCCCGGAAAAGGTGATATCGAAATGAGTTTTCCAACCCTGTTGGGTCTGACCGGTATTGCCCTTTTACTATCCGTAATCTCATTGTATATTCTGCTTTTTCTGGGGTTAAA
>CBDTVA010000242.1:0-4927 GCA_965363935.1 uncultured Gammaproteobacteria bacterium
GCCACGAATTATTTACTCGCGCCTTATTATCGGCACCCCGAACACACAATTGTAATCTTATTGAAGCTTCTTTAAGTATTTCATCTCCCGCTTTGTGGCCCAGAGAGTCATTAATTTCCTTAAAGTGATCCAGATCGATAAATAAAACAGCCACTTTTTTCTTATTTCGATGTGCCTTTTTAATGGTCTGTTTGAGCCTGTCCAATAACAGTAATCGATTAGGCAACTGGGTTAAAGCGTCATGGTTAGCCTGGTAAAAAAGGACATCCTTTTGCTCACGCAACTGATCCTGTATCTGCAAATGGGCAGTAATATCTCTTGCTGATTCAATGACACCGATAAAGCGATGCTCATGGTCCCATAAGGGTGTACTGGATACTTCCAGATAAAGGTTTTTATTCTGCCGGGGATCAGAATGGTTATGCACAACAGTGACATTTTTTTTCGTTTTTATGACTTCTTTCAGCGGGCAAACATGATCCTTACCATCACAGGGTATCGAACGATAATGTGAGACTTCATAGCATTTTGGATGTTTCATATCTGCAACAATGCTGGCATCCATCTTATCCCTGACCTTATTATTCATTAGTTTGATGTGATAATCTTTATCAATAACCATAACGGGATCATTAATACCATCGATAATTGATTGAAGAAATTTTTGCTGCTCTTCTTTAGCCTGTTCAACATAATATTTATCAGTAATATTTCTGGCAATTCCTTCGACACCAATAACCTTATTTTGCTCATCAAATAGAGGTCGCTCGATCACTTCAAGGTATAGAATTGAACCCTCTTTATGGTAAATACTAAGCTCATAGGGTAGTTGTTGCTCACCCTGAAGGACTTTGCTGGTATAAAAATGAACCCTTTTATTCATTAGGTCATCTGTTAAATACTTATCATAATGAGTCAAAAATTCATTCTGAGTATAACCCAGCATACCCGTCATAGAGTCACTGATATAGGTAAACACACCCTCAGTGTTATGTGTATAACAAAAGTAGTGTCCGGTTAAATTTTCTAACAGCCGGCGATATTTTATTTCGCTTTTACCCAGTGCCTTTAATGATTTTTTTCGTTCCGTGATATCAATAATAACGCCCGTATAGGACAGTACTTCATCATTGATATCACGCTCAATGGTAGTGCGATCGTCAATCCATTTTACCTTGCCATCATGAGTAATTATCCGGTATTCCTGCTCAAAACTGTTTCTGTTTTCTTCTGTAAACTGCATCACCTCCCGGATAACTTTATCTCTGTCATCAGGATGAATAATATCAATGTAGTTGACTTTAGCATCGATAAAATCTTCACGAGTATAGCCAAACTGGCTGATATTGCGGGTAACAAAAATGACCGGCCAGCCTGTTTCTGCTTTCCAGTGAAAGAAAATAGCAGGGCTTAATTCAATATGATTCCTGGCTATTTCCTGTTCTGTAATATCCAGGATAGTACCAATCATGGCTATGGGTGTACCCTGCTCATTAAACTGTGCACTGCCGGATTCCTGAACGTAGCGTATGGTGCCACCTTTCTGGTTTATTCTATGGATAAAAATGTAGGCTTCTTTATTCTCAAATGCGCACGAAATAGCCTCTTCCAGCTTGATACGTTCCTCTTTATAGAGGTAAGATAAAAATCGTTCATAAGTGGGCATAAAACTTTGTGGCTGTTCGCCAAAAATACGAAAAGCTTCATCAGACCATTTAATGGCATTGGTTTTAATATCCCATTCCCAGCTGCCCAGATGAGCAATTTTTTGCGCCTGTTCGAGTTGTTTCTTTTGTTGCAGACTTTCCTGCTCATAACGTTTTTGCGTGGTTAAATCCCAATAAAACGTCAGGATATCACCATTGGGGAGCTTACTGATTTTATTTGCTCGCCACCCACTGATACGTTGATCTTTATAAAATTTAACATCTAACTTTTCATCGCCACCATTGTTTTGAACGCGCAATAGTACATCAAACAGGCCAAACTCTTTAACAGCAGGGAAAACGTCTGTGAGTTTTTTCCCTAAAACCCTGTCTCTACTGATATTGTCAGTCTTCTGCGCTTGCTCATTAAAATCAATAAAAACAAAATCACCATCCACATAACGATAAACGGCAATATTCACAGGAATAGTGTCGGTAGGAAGTTGTATTTCTGAAAAATGAGGTTCAGACATGGAGTCCTTATTGGATGTGTCTTATTTTATCGTACTTTCAATATATGCCAGAAAATTTGCCTTGTCCAATCGGGGGCTGAGCAACAGGAACAGATACAGAATCCTCCGAAAGGTGGAACGTTTGATCGAATTCAGGTATTCAATCAAACGCTGGGATGCCGGGAATTTTTAGCGCTTATTCACGTATTAACTCATTCACTGAGCTGCTGTCTTTTGCTCAATAAAGTCAATGGCTTTTGCTATTCTTGCCAGGCAGCGCTCCCGGCCAATCAATTGTAATGTTACGTCAATAGAGGGCGACATACCGGCACCGGTCACGGCAACACGCAGCGGCTGTGCTACCTTGCCCAGTTTCAATCCCAGCTCTTCGGTCACATCCAGAACCGTTTGATGCAGTGCTTCACCATCCCACTGTGTCGCTGCCGTAAAGCGTTCCAGTAATTTCTGCAATGGCTCCAGTGCCGCTGCTTTAAAATTCTTTTTCGCAGCTTTGTCATCAAATTCTGAAAAATCTGCGAAGAAATAACGACTGCTTTGAGCCATTTCCAGCAGCGTTTTAGATCGCTCTGAAAGAGCTTTAACAACATCAGTCAAAGCAGGGCCATTATCCGTATTAATCCCTTGTTTCTGCATATGCCAGTCAAGATGTCTGGCGACATATTCCGCATCACTTTTTTTGATATAATGCTGATTCAGCCAGAGTAATTTTTCCGGGTTAATGGCAGAAGCTGATTTATTAATATCATCCAGTTCAAATAACTCAATCATTTCATCCACAGAAAAAATTTCCTGATCCCCATGAGACCAGCCCAGGCGAACCAGATAGTTTAACAGGGCATCGGGCAGGTAACCCTCATCACGATAGTTAAGCAGATTGGCCGCGCCATGGCGCTTGGACAATTTGGCGCCCTTTTCGTCCAGTATCATGGGCAAATGAGCATACTCCGGTATGGGAGCGCCCATGGCTTTAAGAATATTGATCTGGCGCGGGGTATTATTCAAATGGTCATCACCACGAATAATATGGGTCATGCCCATATCCAGGTCATCAATGACTACCACCAGATTATAAGTTGGCGTGCCATCACCTCGGGCAATAATTAAATCATCCAGTTCTTCGTTTTTAATAACGATCCGGCCTTTGACGTGATCATTGATCACAATTTCACCATCCAGGCGGGTTTTAAACCGGATCACCGGTTCAATCCCTTCCTTTCCCGGGGGCGGAGTGTCAAGATCCCGACAGCGACGGTCATAACGCGCTTTTTCTTTTTTAGCCATTTGTGCTTCACGCATGGCTTCCAGTTCTTCTTTACTGCAATAGCACTGGTAGGCATAACCATCATCCAGAAGTTTCTGAATGACTTCTTTATAACGATCCATTCGTTGCGTCTGAAAAAACGGCCCTTCATCATGATGCAAACCCAACCATTGCATACCTTCCAATATCACGTCGACAGCTTCCTGCGTGGAACGTTCCCGATCCGTATCTTCAATGCGCAGTACAAACTTTCCCTGATGCCGCTTGGCATATAACCAGGAAAACAGGGCTGTGCGGGCACCACCAATATGTAAGTAGCCTGTCGGACTTGGAGCAAAGCGGGTTTTTACGGTCATTTTATCTCTCTGGAAGGAAAAAACTGCTATTTTACATGATGAGCGCAGGTAAATGAACAACAATAGACATGTCGTTGTTTTGATTTGAGCATAGAGTGATATAGAAGATATCCGGGGGGGGCGTTCAAAAAGTGGTGCAGGCTAAACCGTGCTGGGAGAGGCTGGTTCACCTATCTGGGGACGCTTTGAACCCTTCCATGGGACGCTCATCCTCGGCATCCATGCCTCGAAAAGCCCCTGATAGGTGAACCAGCCTCTCCCAGCACTACCAGCATCACTTGTTTCTCCAGGGGTGAAAATCAAGAGCCAGCGCAAAAGATAAAAGCTGATAAATGCTGCAGTATGTAAAAAATATCCTCCCCAATATTTTGGGGAGGATGGGAAAATGAACCGCTTAGTGAATATCGATCTTAGTGGTTTCAGGTGTTGTTTTACTTGTTTTAGGAATAGTCAAAGTTAAAACCCCATCAACATAATCCGCTGTAACAGCGCTTTGATCAATATTGTCAGGCAAATCGAAGCGTCTGACAAAAGTACCATGAAAACGTTCTATACGATGCTGTTTTTCATCTTTGGTTTCTTCTTCAGTCTTACGTTCACCTTTCAGTGTTAACACACCATTAGAAAGAGAAACATCAACATCTTCTTTCTTAACTCCGGGGAGTTCAGCGTTAACATGAAATGCTTCTTCTGTTTCTGTGATATCTGCAAGTGGTGACCATTCAGGTGAAGAATCACCGATAGATTTAGTTAAAAGACCAGTCGGATAACGATTAAAAACATCATCAATTTCCCGAAAAGGATTCCAGCGAGCCAAGGTCATCTCACACCTCCTGTTTCCAGTTACTGGTTATCAATATGAGTTCAAGCATCTCTGCTTTCACCCTCTCTACTTTATATATAGACGTAAATCTCTTTAATTTCAAGTTGTTAAGTTGATCCACATCAAGACATTGTTAAAATGTTTTATTTAAGTTAAATTCAGTTTAAATATTTTTTTAACATTTTTTATAGACAAACAGGACAGTTCCCAGTATCATACACGCCTGTTGTTTGGGGCTATAGCTCAGCTGGGAGAGCGCTTGCATGGCATGCAAGAGGTCGGCGGTTCGATCCCGCCTAGCTCCACCA